>NZ_JAILWL010000167.1 GCF_025698965.1 Roseibium sp. | reverse complement strand
GGCTCTTCACCACCTTCTTCGATCACCTGCAGGTTGACAGCCTTGGGACCTTTGCCCCGGCGGTCAGGTTCCGTCTCAAAGGAAATCCGCTGACCACTGTCAAGGCTGGAAAGACCGGAACGCTCAACCGCGGAAATGTGCACGAACACATCCGCATCGCCTTCATCCGGTGTGATGAAGCCAAAGCCCTTGTCGCTCTTGAAAAACTTCACGGTACCGGACTGGCGTGGACCGCGTTCGACCGGTTCCATATCCCTTGGCGGGCGTTGTTGACGGAAACCGTCACCTTCGCCGCCTTCGCGATTACCGTAACCGCCACGGCCTCCGCCGCCGCCACCGTAGCCGCCGCGGCCACCACCGCCGCCGCCATAGCCGCCTTCACGATTGCCATAGCCGCCACGACCACCACCGCCGCCGCCGCCGCCGTAGCCGCCTTCGCGATTGCCATAACCGCCACCGCCACCGCCGTCGCGATTGCCGTAGCCACCGCCACCTTCACGGTTCCCATATCCGCCACGGTTGCCGCCGCCGTAACCGCCGCCGCCGTCACGGCCACCATATCCACCGCGGTCACCACCGTAACCACCATCTCTATTGTCGCGGCCTTGGCCGCCACCAAAATCATTGTCGCGTCCGCCACGGTAGCCCCTATCCCGGCCGCCGCCAAAATCACCACCGTAATCGCTTCCGCCAAAATCACTGCCGAAGTCTTGCGGACCGCCAAACTCGCGCTTGCCGCCGCGCCGACCACGCGACCGCCGGTCCGAATCGCCATCGTGCATTACTAATTCACCTTAATCTCAGTGCCCCTCTGGCACACTCACCCAATCTCACTCGCCAAAGAGGTCGAGTCTCTTCACTCAAGCGCACCAAGTGCACCTGCTCAACACTCTGGGATCGGGTTGAAACATACATGCCGCATCCCGCACCAGCCGCTGCAGGCACATCTTAAGGGCGAGACGGGCGGAATCGCAAGAAATTCCTTGGAGAAAGCCCTAATTCGGCGTGTTTTTAATGGGCCATGTGCTTGACCAATTGGACAAGTCCGGTGTCGTGCCGTCACATGTTTTTCTCGTGGCTTCCTCTAGAAGCACCAGTCCGGTCCCGTTCCAGCTCCACCGGTTCCACAAGCCGCACTCGCCAACACCGGAGCCTTTGAAATAGCTGACAAGTTGCAGATCTGCCGGTATCCACCTTGCATTGTAGATGAGGTCGCTCGCGATCGGTCCCTTCTCCGACATGCGTGCAACATGAACCTGGCGGGCCGCGCCGTCCTTGCCGGAAAGAATGGCAACATAGGGACTGTTGTAAGCGGTGGGTGCACCGCAGGGGATAATATAGAGCGAAGAATTGTCCGCCAGTGGCACGCGGACAGCATTCAGACTTGCAAAGATGGTCGGGTCGATTTCCGAACAAAGCCTGTTGGCCGACCAAATTGCCGAAACCTCAGGTGGGAGCTGATCCGGGCTCATTAGGGGGATGGCGTGCGGGGCGTCTTTTGCAGGAGCCGTGCCAGGGGCGACGATAGCGGCAACGGTGCCGGTTCTGTCCTGCCGATTGTCAAGCCAAAGCAGGCTTGATTTCAAACCCTGCATCGGCACAGGCACAGCAATTGGCTCGGAGCCGTTCGCCGCAGGCAGGCGGATGGTCAGTTCCTGACCGGTCTGCATGGCGTCCAGCAATGTGGTTGTTGCCGGACCGGTCGGATACCAGAATCCTTCGCCACCGAGTGGGCGAAAACCAGCAGGTGGGACAACGGCGGGCTGCATCTCCCGCAATTGTTCGACCGGAAGCTCCTCGACTGTCCTGCCGTCAACATCGAACCGGATTGTACCTTCCTTTGGAAGCTCCGTGTTTGTTGTCAGGCGCACAAGCGGTTGGGCTTCCGCCTGCCAGTCCCGGATAATACGAAGATCCACCCAAACGGACTGGCTTCGCGTGAATGACGACGTGAAGCATGCACCTGTGTTGCCGCAGTCCACGGTCCAGCCTTCGAAGTTCGGCGCAGTGCGGCCTGGCTGTGCCAATGCGCTGGACACGGTGAAGAGTGCAGCGGTGGCGGAAATCAGGAAGGT
Source organism: Roseibium sp. (assembly GCF_025698965.1). Classification (GTDB taxonomy): domain Bacteria; phylum Pseudomonadota; class Alphaproteobacteria; order Rhizobiales; family Stappiaceae; genus Roseibium. The sequence goes on along the minus strand of NZ_JAILWL010000167.1, from coordinate 9,781 downwards.
CAACAGTCTGAGCGTCATAAGGTCCGGATATCCGATTGTGTTTGCCGTCTGGCCTATACATCTTGTACGAAATGCGCGCGACAAGGTGAAGCCGCCAATGGGCAGAAACACGATGCCGATGGGTGTTGTCCCATATTTGTTGCTATGGTGAGTGAATTCGACGTGAAAGGAGGCGGTGGTGCCGCAGGAGAGGACAGATTCCGGGTTGGACGACGGGCAGGCAAATGGCGAAGCGATTACGCCACCGATCCAGGTCATGGTTATTGTTGTGACGCCGTTCCAGCAGAATTGTTCACTCATCTGGGATCCCGAGACGCTTCGGGGAACCGTCATCGATCCCGGAGGGGATATCGACCGGATACAGGCAGCGATCGATCAATACGGCGTCAAGGTCGAGAAGATCGTGTTGACCCATGGACATATCGATCACGTAGGCGGTGCGGCAGATCTCGCGGCTGCCCTCAATGTCCCGGTGGAAGGCCCGCATGTCGCCGACAAACCACTGATCGAACGAGTTGCTGATCAGGCAGTTCAGTTCGGTGTCGACGGTGTGAAACCAGTTGATCCGGATCGTTGGATCTCTGAAGGGGAACAGGTGGAAATTGCCGGACGAATGTTCGATGTCCTGCATTGCCCAGGACACTCACCGGGCCATCTTGTGTTTTACGACAAGGAGCTGCGCTTTGCGATTTCCGGGGACGTGTTGTTCGAAGGATCAATTGGCCGAACGGATTTGCCGGGCGGCGATCATGCGACTTTGATCAAATCCATCCAGGAAAAGCTCCTTCCGCTTGGCGACGATGTCTCGTTTCTACCCGGTCATGGGCAGGCATCGACGCTTGGGCATGAGCGGAAAAACAACCCGTTTCTGACCTAAAGAAGGCCGCGCAGATCTTCGATCTTGTCGTTGACGAGCCAGCCGTAATAGTTTTCGCGGGGCCAGGATTGTCCGGTCCTGCGGAATTTTGCGGCCCGGCTCCACGGGTCGCCCAGATTGTAAAGGGTTGCCGTCAGTCCCGGATTGTTGGAAATATCGACCTTTCCAACCGACTTGTAGGCGGCAATGGCGTCCTGGATGATGGCCGCCATATAGTGGAGCGACATGTTCGGATCCATCGTTGCCTTGTAGACGGCCTCGGAATTCTTGGCATCCAGTTTGCGGAAATTGCTCTGGCGGGAGACCCTGTCGGTCATTTTCAGGACAGTCAGCGGGCTGAGCTGACCGAGGCCAAAGCTCTGACCTGCATAGAGCGGCTGAAAGAAAGCTTCGTTGAAGTTCTTTTTGGGGTAACGGACGCCTTCCACCCGCCGGCCGCGAAACTTGCTGTTCCAGACATTTTCATAGCAGGACCAGCGACGATCGCTGCTGTTCTGGATGTGGTCCTTGCGACAGCGATCAAATTGCGGGCGCTCCACAAATACATCGACATGCTCGCCTTCCAGCTCGAAATCAAAGCGTATTCCCGCGTAAGCCAATGCCTTGACGTAGTAGGACTGGGCGCTGTCCAAAGTGTCGTAATTGTAGGTGTGTTCACCCACGATCGCACCGATGATGTGAATCGGGTCGATACCATACCGTCCGGCCACCCGTTTGATCGAGGACATCAGCCTTCTATCGCGTTTCAGGACAGCCAGAACCTTGTCGAATTTCGCATCGTAGGATGATTTGGAGGCAGAGGTTCGGCGTGAGGAGGCGTATGGTATCTTGGGTTGGGATTTGTACCGGTTTCCTTCCGGAACGACGCGAACCGATTGTGCTTGTGCCGACTGTGTGAATGAGAACTGCTGGGGAGCAAGGCCCAGCAGCAGTCCGGCCAGCAGGCACGCTGTAAACAACAATTGGGATGGAACCCCAAGCAGTCCGGTCTTCGTGCACATAGTGATCGCTCTGCGCTTGGCTTTGTTTTGTATTTGGCGCCGGGCACAGGCCTCAGCACCAGCGAACCGTAACGGCATCAGATAGTTCGCTGACGACGACTGTAAATATCTCATTTTCTAATTAGCCCCCAGAAAAAAACACTGCGCCACCCAAGATGCAACAGGTTCTTTTGACTAGGCCGTGGCCATCAACAAGGAAGTGATCGGAGTCACATGTATTCAGATTGTCAGGATTTCGGTGTTTTTTCGACAAGCCTGAAACAGCTGGCCGGGCCCATTCGCAACCGAACGGCTGTCGGCACTTTCAGGTGATCGTTGAAGGCTTTGTGCTGGCGTAGGCCGCAAAGTTCGCGCTGGATGATGACATGCCACAGGGCCTCACCCGCCTGTGCCAACCGGTTGAGCTTTTCATCTTCGGATAAATTGAAATCGGTTTTGCTTTCCTCTAGGGAAGAAAGTGCGTTTTCCAGCTTTTTTGTCAACCGAAACAGCGTTGAGGCTTTTTCGTTGAGCACTTCCTGCTCCAACGCGGCGGTCAAAGGGTCTTTGTCGGCTGGTTTGGTTTGTTGAGGCGGACGGACAAACATCGCGCAGTTTCCCGCATGGTCGTTGAGATTTCAGAGCGCCTGCGAATGGTCACACAGCCGATTTGCCCTGCGCAAGATCTTTTTCAAAGACAATCAAGCCACCCAATACAGCCAGTTTGAAAATGCAGGGAAGCCCTGCATAGGTCAGGCTTAGGGCAAAATTCAGGTCGGGCGTCATGGCAACATTGGGGTGATAACCGAAGAGACCAAGCAGTGGGAGTGCCAGTCCTGTGGCAATCGCAAGGGCTGATTTTGACATGAACGCCATAATAGCGAACAGCCGTGAGGCTTCGTTCTGACGTTGGTCGATGTCGATGTGATCGGCAAGGATTGCAGGTGGCAAAGCGAGGTCGGCACCTAGGGCCAATCCTGAAAGCATGCAGACGAGAGCATAGGCCCACAGATCACCCGGGCCCAAAAGTGCCGCCCAGCAGAAGGTGAATACGGCGGCCACAAGGGAAAATTGCCAGGCTCGAAGCTTGCCGAATTTACGCGCAAGATGGGTCCAGACTGGCATGGATATCGCTCCGGCCAGAAAATAGACCAGCAAGAACAGTCCGGTATAGTTTTCTGCACCGAGGCGGTCACGAATAAAAAACAGGACGAGCACGGCAGGGATCGCGCTGGCAAAAGTGTTCAGGAATGTAAGCCCGAAAAAAAGTGCGCGCCAACGGTCACGGAACAACAGCTTCCAGCCGATCTTGTATTGATCCGGTGCGGGTGTTTCAAAAGCCGTTGTGCGCATCCAGCGCAAGAGGAACCAGAATGCGATAGCGAGTAGTGGCAGATATCCAAGCGCCAGCCAGTGAAAGGCTGCTTGTCGCCCGCTCACTTCGGCCAGGATCGGTGGCGTGACGGCAGCGAACAACAACCCGATCAGACCAACGGCTTCCCGGCTTGCCGTGATCCTTGTGCGGTTGGCCGCCGAGGTCAGCCAGAGCCCGCCTATCGCCTGAAAGTTGATGGAGACGATCGAAAATCCGGTGGTGCAGATCAGAACCGAAGCCGCAAACCATAAAATGGGGGCCTGAGTGACAGGATGGAAGAGCATCCAGAAACCGGCTCCCAGCATGGTAGCGCCGAGTGCGATGATTGTTCCACGATGTAAATGAAATCTATCGCTCAAGCTGCCGATAAATGGGTCCTGCACGGCGTCGATCAGCCTGAGCGCGAGCAGCGCGGTCCCGAGTGTCGCCAGTGGAATCTCAAGCGTCACCGCATAAAAATCAGGAGCATGCAGATAAATCGGAAGTCCGGCAAAGGCGAGGGGAAACGCCATAACGCTGTACCGGGCAAGCCCTGTTGCACTTAAGGCAAGAGGGGGACGTACTCCCGGTTCTGCATTGCCTGTAGGAATGGTGGTGGCTGCTGACACCTGTTCCTGCCGGCCTGCAATATTCGAACCTCGACTATGGTCCGTCACGAACCGGCACCAACGAGTTTTGCTCTGAGCCGTGGATTGCGAGTGTTGTTTCCGAGCCAGATTGCGAAAAAACGTCGGGAAAAGGCTGGATCGCTGATTGTACCGAGCTTCCGTCCTCCAAGATAAAAGATCGCACTTCCGCTGGCTGTCCTTACGCCGGTAATGGATTGGCCGGCTGAGACATTCGGAAAGATGGCGCGCATCTGGCTGCCCCAGTTTTCAAGTTGTTTGGTGGAGACGCCACCTTGCCGTTTGATTTCGTCGACGGAACTATCTGCAATTTTCGCTCCCTTGAAATTGCGCAGATAAGTCAGCTTCAGTGCGAAAGGAGCGCTCGAACGATAGGCTCCGTTGGGGGCATAAAGTTCGGCGTCGAAGACCTTGAAGCCCAGGTAAGTCATGCGGCCCTTGCCGACCAACTCCGCGGAAGGCACCGAGCGGGACGCAACGCCGATGTCAGCATGTGCCTGCGACATCGTAACAAATGCCGTTGCGAATATGAGAGCAGCGGCTGCAAAAAGCGGTCTGCGGATGACTGCAATCGCCGAGTGATACAACATTGACCTTTCCTCCGGCGTGTGGGGACGAGATACCAAGTCCTACGCTGGAGGAACGGGGCCGGATTTGTCTCGATGTGCAGGTAGACGGTGTTGGTTTGCCGCAATTGAGACCATCGTCATGTTTTCTTCGATATTGCGATGCATTATACTGGGGTACAGAAAAGAAAAGTCCGCCTGAGGAAATTGGACCTGAATGCCGCGTCTCAAGCAAGCATCGGACTGAGCAGAACAATCGGGAAAACCCGAGACAGTTTCCTGAGAGGTGGTGAGAAATCAGCTGAAATTACCAGGGCCCCTGAACTCGGGGCAAGCTTGGGCTAGTGCAATGAGCAACATCGATTTAAAGCCAAGATTGCAGAAGAAGACCAAAGTTCAGAAACCAAAGCTCTACAAGGTCGTACTTCTGAATGATGATTATACACCGCGAGAGATTGTCGTCCTGATCCTCAAGGCTGAATTCCGGCTGGATAACGCGCAGGCGGAGGTCGTCATGATGACGGCGCATCAGAAGGGAGCCTGTGTCGTGTCGGTCTTTCCCAGGGACGTTGCGGAGTCCAAGGCGACCCGGGCAATCGATGCGGCCACCCAGCTGGGGTACCCTCTGCAATTCACCGTTGAACCGGAGTGACGCGGCAGATCAGTGCGGATATTTGGGAACCGATACCGGCAGCGCATTGGAGCTGCCTGTTTCAGCTGCGGGATTGATCCATCGTTGCGCCATATCCTGAATAACCCCGTTGCCCTGGGCAATGCCCATCCAATAATTGAAATAGGCTGCCAGCCCTGGAGATGAGGGGGGCATGAGGTAGGCAAACAGGAACCTGCTGGCAATATCTTCGGGAACAACGACCGAGTACCCGGGGAGGGAGATTGCAAGAGCCCGGGCCTGTTCCCAGGTCCATAGCGCCGCATCGACATCCCCGAGATTTTGCAAGTTACTGTAATCTTTGACCACTCTAAGTTTCGCGTTGGGGAAACTTCGTCTTGCAAGAGGGATCAGCACGGGGTCATCGAAAACGGCGATGGTCAAATCCCTGTTCGCTGCGATGACTGCGCTGGACTTGAATTTTGCGATCTGGTTGCTTTTGACGATGAATGCCAGGGGGCTTTCGTAATAGGGTCTGCTGACGGTCAGATCCTTCAGCCGTGCATCCGTGATGTAAAGACCGCCTACGGCAATATCGAAGCGCCTCTTTTCCAGGTCGTTCGCGAGGTCTTGCCAGTTGTAGGGAATAAACTCCAGGTCCACATTCATGCTTTGCGAAAAGCGATACATCATTTCCACGTCATAGCCGACCAGGTGGCCGGCGTTGTTCTCGTAGGCAAATGGCATGACATTCGGGTTGATGCCGACGCGAAGCACATTCGTCATCTGAATTCGCTGGATCGTGTTCTGACCAAGGTCATCCGATTGAGACGGTTCTTTTGATCGATCTGCATTTGTCGGGTTGCGAACACGCGCGACCAGGTTTGCGTCACTCAATGTCTGCAGGTAGTCGGGAAGATTTGCCGCCCGGTAACTGACTTCAGAATGCAGCGTGGCATGTGTGCCACCCCAACGCCCGATCGTCCAGATGCCGCTAAAGGCAACGGCTGAGACGGCAACCATCAGGATGAAGGCACGGAGTTTGAACCGGATCCTGCCATAGATCAGAAATGTTACCGCCGTCGTGACAAAGGCAAAGGCGGAAACGGACGTGATGACCTGGCCATATCGCGTGATCGCCATGGTCTCGACATAGAGGTTGGTGGTCCCTTCCGGAAGGCCAAGCCACTCGGCCATGAAAGTGACCGCGCTGATCGATGAGGTCGGGGATCCGATGCCCGAAAGCAGGGTTACGAATGGCAGTTCAAACAATTGCTGCCGTTCAATCGGCAGGTAATAGTAAAAGGATGCATAGATCAGAAAGACGAAAATGAAGAAATTGCCGATCTGCGCGAGTGGGTAACTCACGGACAGGGATGTCTCGATGATTTCTTTCTTCTGCTTGTCATCGCCGGTTCCGTCCTGCAGCTTGGCCGCAAACTTTTCGGCCGCCCGCTGCAGCAGGGGCAATGCCGCAACAGACAAGGATGTCACGATCGCAATCATGAAGGCCTCGCGCAGTTCCGAAATGATCTCCCTGTAACTGAGCGGTAGTATGACCGTCAGCATCATCGGAAACACCCACAGGGCAAGAAGTATGGATGTCAGCATGACGACGGCTATGTAGATAGACAGATCTGCAAAACCGGACAGGCTGACTGCATCTATTGACTCGGCGAACAATGCGCAGACACCGAGCGGTGCCAGATAAACAATCCAGCCCCAAATCCTGATGCAGGCATTGCGCACGATCGTCAGTATTTCCAGGAGTGCCGTAGGGCGCACGCGATGTTGAATGGCGATGCCGAATATGACGCCAATCAGAACAACAGAGGGGATGTAGTTCTGGCTGAGTGCTTCGAAGAAGTTGTTCGGTATCAGCAGGTCGACGAGAGAGACCGCCGATCCCTTGTCGCTTGGCAGGCTGGCGGTAAAATCGACGACGCGGGTCCTGTCCACCAGTGGCACCGTGGAGGCTGCAATTGCCAGCAACGCAAATGCCACCAGCCACAGCACCAGATAGACCGGCCAGCTCTTGCGGAAAAGGGTCATTGCAATCTTGGGTGACAGACGCCCGAGCCCGACCAGGAGCGATGAAATCAGGTAAGGCAAAACCACAACTTCCATCAGGCGGATATAGGCATCGCCGAACGGTTGCAGGAATGCTGTGATTGCGGGGCTGAGTGATCCGATGATGATCCCGATTGTTCCGCCAGCCAGAACGAGAAGGGGCAGTATTCTGCTGTTCACCAGGCGGTCCCTCAACCTCATGCGTTTCATGGGGGCGGCTTGGTTGCACCCCTTCCGTCGCAAACTCTAGCAGATGAAACGAGAAGATTGAAAATACAACTTTTTCGATCTAAATGCCGAGCTCTAATCAGGAAATTCAACAGTCGGGCAAGCACGGCCGGCCATCGCTTTGCTGCACTCGGTACTTCCGTCTTGTGCACCAGATCCATGCCAGACAGCCGAGCGCAATCGGCGGTCTGGCTGGAAACCGGTTATCTCAAGAAAGGTCAGTCGTGCAGCTTGACGATCTTGTCGTCGCCTTCAGACGTTTCATCCGTAGGTGCGTCGTCGGCGGAAGCGCCGGGCTCAGAGCCGGTGTCCACGGGATCGAAATCGTTTGCCAGCGGTTCGGTAATACCGAGTTCGGCTGCCGGGTCATAACCGTCGGTCAATCCGAGTTCTTCGGCCGGGCCTTTGCCTTCCATCGCCATCTGATAGTTGGCGATCACCGATTTCAACTGGGCAATCTGTTCGTTGGCCGTATCCACCTGGATCTTGTAGCGCTGCAGGCGTTTGTTTTCTTCGACCAGATCTTCCAGATTGTCAGCGAATTTCTGATTCTGGTTGCGTTGGTGATTGAGGTCGGTGAGGGCCGAATTGTAGCGCAGGTTGAGTTCGCGCAGCTTGGCGGTGGTCGCCATCAGCTCGGTGCGATCTTTCTCATGGTTCTTCTGCGCGCTGTCCAATAGGTGCTCGATTTCCTGCATGCGTTTCAGAAGGTCGCGGCCGCGCTCCTTGAGAGTTGAATTCTCGCGCGCCATTTCCTGCAGCGATTGCGCGCCGATGCGCCGCTGTGAAGACAGGTTCTCGATTTCCGCATTCAGCGCATAGACCTCGTTGTCGTGCTTGCGCTGTTCTTCTTCCAGCCGGTTCTTGGCGTAGACATGTTCCTGATTGGCAACGTCGAGATGGGATTTCAGGTCGATATTGTCATTGCGGAATTCAACCAGTTCGCGCTTTGCCGATTCCAGCTCGCTGGTCGACTGGTTGTTCTTGCGTATCTCGTCCTCGAGCAACTTGGCGCTTTCGGACAGGTTCTGCTGGAGCTCCTTTTCCCGGTGTCGCACCGCTTCCAGATCGGCACCTATGTTTTCAGCCTGCAATTCCAGGGTTTCATGCTTTGCCTGAAGATCATTGAGTCGACCCGAGAGATCGGAGATCTGGGCGTTGGCCTCTACGAGAATGGCGCTTTGCTGCCGGTACTCGTCGTTGACCCGCTTGTTGTTGTCGCGGATCGTGACGATGTCGTTGCGTGCCGTTTCCAACGCGGTTCGGGTTTCGGTGGATCGCTTGCGCAGAGAGTGGACTTCCGCCTGAGCGTCCTCCAATTGCGTGGTCAGTGTCTTGACCTTGTGTTCCGCATCAAGAAGGTCCGTCGAGATTTTGGCGTTTTCCGATTTCAGCCGGACCTCGGTTTCAACGCTGTGTTTGGAAGCCTCGATGTAATCTGCCATCATGCGAATGCTGGTCTGGCTTTCCGCCGCGAATGCAGCCATCTGGTCGAAAGTCTGGTTGAGCCCTCCGACACGAGACTTCAGCCCGTCCAGATGGTTCATCTTTTCCTGCATTTTCAAGGCAAAGGGAGACAGATGTTCCACGTTGGTGGTGGGTTGTTTGGTTGGCTGTACCGCCTCCTGTACTTCAACCGCTTCTGTCTTGGTCTCGACCCGCTGCCCCTGGTCTTCACCCGGGCGCGTGGACTTCGAGAAAATGCCCATGCCTGTCTCCTGCAATTCGCGCCGGCGCCGCTCCGGCGTCACTCATCAATTATTAACTCTTTCTTAACCTATGAGGCTCCGGCGTTTCAACGACCCGCAGAAGCGGAGGGGAGGATACAGTGTGAAGTGTTACTTCAAAAAGACAGATATCCCCTGCATTTTAACGGATTTGACCATATGGTTAATATCAACGGATTTTCGCGCGTCACTTTTGGAAGCGCGCACTGCACCGATTCCGCAGGGCTTTGGCAGGCGTTTACTCCGGATTCTTAACGAGAGCGCAATTGCGGAACTCGGAGCTGTTTGACGGTTTCAAAAAAGCGCATCAACGCCGTATCCTAATGACCTTCCAAACCACGTTTCAAATCATCCAGATTGAGAACCGGTACAATATCGATTTGCGCACCGAGACTTTCCATCAACGGTTCGTTGTAACGCGGCAGATTGGCCTGGTCGTCTTCTTCGAAGAACAAAACTCCGGCGCGCATGCCGTCCTTCATGAAGAAGTAGGAAGCGTCGGCTCCTGTATCGGCAACCAGCTTTTCAATGGCCGCACCGATCCTGTGTTGGGTACCTGCTTCGTTGCCTGTTAGGGTCGGGATCTTGAACGTCATCATCAAACGCATCTTTCATCTCCTTGCAGAAGCTTCTTGCCCGATTGTGCACCGGGTGAGATAGACGGCAAACCGGTCAGCGCAATGCCAATTGCGGCTGGTCGTTGGTGACGCAATGAATGCCGC
>NZ_JAILWL010000166.1:10000-11863 GCF_025698965.1 Roseibium sp. | reverse complement strand
CTCCACACCCGTTCCCATCCCGAACACGGCCGTTAAGACCTTCTGCGCCAATGGTACTATGTCCTAAGGCATGGGAGAGTAGGTCGCCGCCCGGTCCGCTAGACACGATGCAAAAAATCATTCTCCGGTTTACATCAAAACATACAAAACCCCCGCGCCATCTGGCCGGGGGTTTTGTTGTTTCGCGAACCAGGCATGACCTCGGAGAGCCGTCATGATTGAAATCATTGCATCGCAGCCAGGGCATGGCGACCGAGTCATTGAGATCTGGCGCTCAGCCGTCGACGCTACGCATGACTTTCTCTCGCCCGAAGATCGCCAGTCCCTCGATCACGAGGTATCTGAGTTCCTGCCGCAAGCGCCGCTTTGGTTGGCGCGAGTGGAGGGGGATCTCATCGCCGGCTTCATGATGGTGACCGGCCGTCATATGGACGCGCTCTTCATTGACCCGGATCTACATGGCCGGGGTGTGGGCCGGTCACTCGTCGAGCATGCGATCACCCTGCACGGCGATCTCACAACAGATGTGAACGCGCAAAACCCCGGCGCCATAGCTTTTTACAAAGCTCTGGGGTTTGTTGAGACGGGGCGATCTGACCGGGACGATCAGGGGCGGGCCTATCCGATCATTCATCTTGCGCGGGGCGGGGCTCCCACGGATTGATCAGCGGGACTCCTGTGGGGATGAAGTCCTTTACATTGCGAGTCACGATCGACATGCCATGTTCCAGGGCGGTGGCCGCAATCAGCGCGTCCCGTTCTGAACGCGGGTCAGGCACATGCAGGTCTGCGCATCTCAAGGCGACGGCTTCGTTGATCGCTAACACACGTCCCGCGAAGGCCGGCCGGACATGCTCTTCCATCCAGCGTCTGAGCAGAGCGCCTTTCACATCATCCTTGCGGGCTATCCGAAGAATTCCGATCTCAAGCTCCATCAGGCTGATGACCGAGAGATAGAACTGTCCGGCATCCTTATCTGTCAGCCAGGCGACAAGGTTGGGATCGGCGCGCCCATCACCGACTTTTCTGAGTTCGGACACCACATTGGTGTCGAGCATCATCATGTCAGGTCAGGCACGTTGAGATCGAGCGTGACGCGCTCAGGCTCCAGCGCGATGTCTGACAGGCCCGGCAAGGCGAGCGCGTCGACCAGACTCACGTGCTGCGCGGTCAGTTGCTCATAGTCTTCGATAGACAAAAGAACATGGGCCGGCTTGCCGCGATCGGTGATGATCACGGGGCCTGTCTTGGACGCCCGCTTGGCGGCGCCGAGATCCTGATTCAGTTCGCGACTGCTGACTGTGGTGATCGACATGTCGGCCTCCAGAATTTGTGGTTACGTTACTACAAATGGGAAGTCGGATCAATGGAGGCAAGGCTGAACAGCATTCATTTCCCGGGCAAGCCAGGGACTGGCGCATCAATGGTTCGAAGAGATATTGGAGCGGCGCCGCCGGCGCGGGCTTGCGGTCGCCGTGAGAGCATTGGGAATGCGTAGGGGCAGGCGCCAAAAGGCGCCGGCGACTGCACACACGGCGTTGACCGCATCAGGGGAGGGGCGTACACACCGCCTCCCAGCGACGGGCTGCCCTGATTTCCTTCTGGATACGGAGCAGTTCTGAAGCGGGCGTCAGGATGACAAACGGGACTTCCCGCTTTGTCGATCGTTAACAGAGCGAAGACACACGCAAGTGAAGATCCTCTGCTAAACGGACTTGGCGAAGAGGGACGGGGTCTATAGACACCGCACCTCGCACTTTTGAGGGCGCGCCGCCGACTGCGGGGTTCCTGAGAAAGTCGATTGACGCAGAGCCGGACGGTCCTTACCAACCGCGTTCTTCGTTAAAGAGGCAGCTGCAGGAA
>NZ_JAILWL010000166.1:0-5000 GCF_025698965.1 Roseibium sp. | reverse complement strand
GACGGCCATAGTGATCCGGTGGTCCCGCGTGGAAGGGCCATCGCTCAACGGATAAAAGGTACGCCGGGGATAACAGGCTGATGATGCCCAAGAGTCCATATCGACGGCATTGTTTGGCACCTCGATGTCGGCTCATCGCATCCTGGGGCTGGAGCAGGTCCCAAGGGTTTGGCTGTTCGCCAATTAAAGCGGTACGTGAGCTGGGTTTAGAACGTCGTGAGACAGTTCGGTCCCTATCTGCCGTGGGTGTTGGATACTTGAGAGGAGCTGTCCCTAGTACGAGAGGACCGGGATGGACGTACCTCTGGTGGACCTGTTGTTACGCCAGTAGCATAGCAGGGTAGCTAAGTACGGAAAGGATAACCGCTGAAAGCATCTAAGCGGGAAGCCCCCCTCAAAACCAGGTATCCCTATCAGAGCCGTGGAAGACCACCACGTTGATAGGCTGGAAGTGGAAGCGCAGCAATGCGTGAAGCGGACCAGTACTAATTGCTCGATCGGCTTGATCCAACAATGCTCATGGGCGGCGATCGCTTCGTCCCATGAAGCCCGATCTTGGCAACGCCAAGTAAAAGTCAGCATGTCTCTACAAATCAATGCATCGGTCTTGCCGACCGGGTGGTTATAGCGAAGGCTCCACACCCGTTCCCATCCCGAACACGGCCGTTAAGACCTTCTGCGCCAATGGTACTATGTCCTAAGGCATGGGAGAGTAGGTCGCCGCCCGGTCCGCTAGACACGATGCAAAAAATCATTCTCCGTTACACTGTTAAATGAGACCGACGCCGTCACTCAGAACGACGTTTGCTTCTGCAACCCATTTGTTGTTAAAACAAAAGCGTTGCAGCCCTGATGCGGGGTGGAGCAGCCCGGTAGCTCGTCAGGCTCATAACCTGAAGGTCGTAGGTTCAAATCCTACCCCCGCACCCAAGTTTAAAAAGCCCCGCGCCATTGGCCGGGGCTTTTTCTTGTTTCAGACCAGGCGAGAGACGGACGGGATGCATGTAGTGAACGCCCTAAGAGGTCATGATCCAAGAGGAATTGAGCGTATCTCAAGAATGATCACTTGCGTTCTTGGTCATTTGGGCGCACAGAGGCGGCACGCGAAGCACGCGCCCAGCACGAGGCTGGTTGCGCGGCGACGGATCAGCCGGAGTGAGAGCACTCCCGTGATGAGGTCCGGGCGGGGGCGATATTCGTCCCAGAACGGCGGCTGAACGATCCAGTTGTCTATATTTTTGAACGAAATAGCGCCCGGAGATCGTCCGTGAGCGCTGCTATGAGGTTATCCTTGACCCGATTTACAGATCTTGGTCTGAACGACTCCATTCTCTCGGCGATCGCCGAACAGGGCTATGAAACGCCCACCCCCATTCAGGCGCGCGCCATCCCCCAGGTGCTCGCCGGCCGTGACCTGATCGGCCTGGCGCAAACCGGCACCGGCAAGACCGCCGCCTTCGTGCTGCCGCTGATCCATCAATTGCTGGCTGAGAACAAACAGGCGCCGGGCCGCTCCTGTCGCGCCCTGATTCTGGCGCCGACGCGTGAGCTGGCAGCCCAGATCGAAGAGCAGGTTCGCGCCTATACCGCTCACACGCGCCTGACGAGCGCGGTAATCTTTGGCGGCGTCAAAGCCGGCCCGCAGATCAAGACTCTGGCGCGCGGCGTAGATATCCTGGTGGCGACGCCGGGCCGTCTTCTGGACCATCTGGGCGAACGCAAGGCGCGGCTGGATCTGACCAGTTTCGTGGTGCTGGACGAAGCGGATCAGATGCTCGATCTCGGCTTTATCCCGGCGATCCGCAAGCTGCTGCGTCTGGTGGGCAAAGAGCGTCAGACGCTGATGTTCTCCGCCACCATGGTGCCGGCGATCCGCCAGCTGGCCGACGATTTCCTGTCCAATCCGGAAACCGTGGCGGTGACCCCGCCCTCCAAACCGGTGGAGCGGATCGACCAGAAGGTGCTCTACACCGAAGCGGCGGATAAACCCGAGGCGCTGATTGATCTGATGGCGCCGGAAGCCGGCAAGCGCACGATCATCTTCACGCGCACCAAACATGGTGCGGACCGGGTGGCGAAACGTCTGGTGAAATACGGCCACAAGGCCAACGCCATTCATGGCGACAAGAGCCAGAACCAGCGCACCCGGGCGCTCGACGCCTTCAAATCCGGCGAATCTCCGGTTCTGGTGGCCACTGATATCGCCGCCCGCGGCATTGATGTGGACGGGGTTGATCTGGTGGTCAATTACGAGCTGCCCAATGTGGCCGAGAACTATGTCCACCGCATCGGCCGCACCGCGCGCGCCGGCGCAACTGGCCGGGCCGTCGCTTTGTGCGCGCCGGACGAGCGCGTGATGCTCAAGGATATCGAGAAGACCATGGGCGTCGCCATCGCCGGTCTGAACGACGCGCCGCCAATGCCCAAGGGCGAGGCCGCCAAGTCCAAAAGCCGACGCCGGGGCGGACGCCGCGGTCAGGGCCAGGGACAGGGCGAGGGCGCCCCGTCCGGCCAGAAGCGCGGGGGCGCTTCCGGCAAGCCGCGCCAGGGCGGTGAAGGCGCACGCGGCGGCAAACCCCAGCGTAATCGACGGAGCGGCGGGGGCGGTCAACGCCGCGGCCCGAGCGCCACAGCCGCCGAATAAGGCTGCTACAGATCCATAGAGAGCGGGCGCGGTTCATCAAAACCGCGCCCGTTTTGCATTTGATTGTCGTTCAGCTCGTCGGATTCTCTTCCGTACAGGCAGGCGGCTCGCCCGGTTCGGGATCGCCGGGGAGGGGGATGTATTCGTTTTCCTCGACCGGCATGCGGAAGGGGGTGTCCTTGAAGCCTTGAGCGATCGAGGCGCGCCAGTCGGCTTTGGCCTGCTCGATGCGCTCTTTGCGGCTGGAGACGAAATTCCATTCCATGAAGCGCTGGCCCAGCGGTTGGCCGCCGAGCAGCATCAGACGGGAGTCTTCTGTCACGCTGACGCTCGCCTGGTTCTGGCCGGGCGTGAAGATCGCCATATGTCCGCCTGAGACGGTCTCGCCGCGGACCTCAACACCCCCTGAGACCACATGCAGCGCCAGTTCTTCATGGCCTTCCGGCAAATCAAACTGTGCGCCCGCTTTCGCCTCGATATGAGCGTAGACAATGGGGGAATAGACTTTCACCGGTGAAGTGCGGCCATAGGCGCTGCCCAGGATCAGACGACAGTGCGCGTCGCCCAGCTCGAAAGCCGGCAGGTCATCCGCGCCATGGTGATGAAACTCAGGCTCGATCTCCTGACAGTCTTCAGGCAGCGCGACCCAGACCTGAATGCCAAACATGAAAAGGCCCTTGGCGCGGGCTGCCTCGCCCGTGCGTTCAGAATGGGTGACGCCCTTGCCAGCGGTCATCCAGTTTACATCACCCGGATAGACGGTCTGGTGCACGCCCAGACAGTCGCGATGGTCCATCTCACCGTCAAACAGATAGGTGACGGTCGCCAGCCCGATATGGGGGTGGGGGCGCACATTGATGCCTTCGCCGGGGTTGAACTGCGCCGGGCCCATCTGGTCGTAAAAGACGAAGGGTCCGACATGGCGGCGCTGTGCGACCGGCAGGATGCGTGTGACGCAAAACCCGCCCAGATCCTTACTCTTGCCTTCCAGAATGCGTTCAAGCGGGCTCATCAGTTGTCCTCTGGGCTGAACGGAGAGGGGGGAGTTAGCGTGCGTCCCGGTCCAGGATGACGTTCATTCGGGTGCTCTGGCGGATGCGATAACCCTTGCTCAGCGCCAGTGCTGCAGCGTCGGGCGTGGTGCGGCCATCGGCCATGTCGGCGCGCTCCAGGATCAGCAAATCCGGCCAGCGTGTCTTGGGGGCCTTGGCGAAGAAATGTGACAGGATGGCGGCTTCACCGCCCTCCACATCCACCTTCATGGCGTGAGCTTTGCTGAGCTTGAGCTCATCCATAAGCGTTAGAAGCGTTGTGACGCGCACAGCTTCGCCTTCCGAACCGCCAAGACGGGCCTGACCATGATTGCCCGAGATCATGCGCATGACCTCTTCGCCCTCGTAATCCGCCAGTGCGACGCCCGCCATCTCGATCTGGCCGAGCGCATTCTGGCGTGCGTTGAAGCTGAGTCTGCGGCGCATTTCACGTTGGGGCTCGACCGCGATGACGCGTGATTTCTCGCCGCCGGCCAGCGCCGCCACCAGCGCATAAGCGCCGGCGTTCGCGCCGATATCCATGAACGCCTTGCCAGGGCCCATGATGCTGCGCAGCGCTTCGAGTTCGGCCGGGTCAAAGCATTGCGGCGTCATGAACAGACGCTTTTCCGACAGATTGTCGGTGGGGTGCAGCCGCAACTTCAAGCCAAGCGCCTGAACATCCGCTACGCCAGCTTTCATGCCGCTGAGCGCCAGAGGGCGCGCGGCGCCGGCCAGACGCAAGCCGGCGCGTGAGGCCGGCAAGGCGCGTCCGATGGCGAGCCCGATCTTGCTGACAAATCCTGGCGCATACGCGCCATATCCGGGGGCAGGCGGTTCATGAGACACAGGCCCGCCCTGCGCCCGCTTCACTTCAGGGGGAGCGGGCGGAATCGTCAGCATTTCGTCGGTCTCAGGCAAAGCCTGGTCGGAGTTTGATGTCGTCTCGGTCATGCCAAGACTTATAAACGCAATTGGGCGTGACCGCATACCATGAGATCAGGTTTCCAGTTTCGCTCGGCGCCAGTATGGTCACCTCAATTCTGAGGAGGAGAGACATCATGCTGCGCACCTTTGCGGTCGCCGCCCTGCTATCCACGGCAAGCCTGGCGCACGCCCAGACCGAGCCGTTTGATCTGGGGCAGGACAATCGAGAGATCGCCCGGGCTCTGGGACAGGCCGCGCTTGAGAGCGATCTCGCTTATGAGATCACCGAGTCTCTTACGACCGAAGTCGGCCCCCGTCTCGCGGGCACGCCACAGGAAGCGCGGGCGCGCGACTGGGCGGTGGAGATGCTAGAAGAGCTGGCGTTTGAAAACGTCCGC
>NZ_JAILWL010000165.1 GCF_025698965.1 Roseibium sp. | reverse complement strand
AAATCTTTCTGCTTGAAACAAGGCAGACCGCTTTCCCACTCGGCATCAGCCCGATGCCAGACTATTGGAGCTTCTCGTGACTGCTGACACGCCAGCCGGCGACACCCAAAATCCGTTGGACAGCTTGCGCGGTGTGCCTAACGGTGCCGCCGCAAAAGAATGGTTGAGCGCGCGCAATATCGAGGACATCGAATGCATCGTGCCGGATATTGCCGGCGTGGCGCGCGGCAAGATGATGCCGACCGAAAAGTTTTTTTCCGGACCCGACATGACCATGCCGGCCTCCATCTTCGCGCAGACGATTTCGGGAGATTATCCGGAAGACGACGAGCGCTTTCAGCACAATCCGATTGACGGCGATCTTTACTTTAAAGCCGACTACAACACGTTGACGATCGTCCCCTGGGAAAGCGATCCGACCGCACAGCTAATTCACGATGCCTACACCAGACAGGGAGAGCCTGTGGAGACAGCGCCGCGCAATGTTCTGAAACGCATTCTGAAACTCTATGACGACAAAGGCTGGAAGCCTGTCGTCGCACCGGAAATCGAGTTCTATCTGGTTCGGCCAAACGTTGATCCGGATTATCCTCTGGAACCACCAACAGGCCGATCCGGTCGCCCCGAGGTCGGCCGACAGTCCTATTCGATTTCTGCGCTCAACGAGTTCGATGAACTCATCGACGACATCTACGACCTTTCGGAAAAGCAGGGTCTGGAAATCGATACGATGATCCACGAGGAAGGGGCCGCGCAGATGGAAATCAATCTGCGTCACGGTGACCCTCTGGCCCTTGCCGATCAGGTTTTCCTGTTCAAGCGCACGATTCGGGAATCTGCTCTGCGACATGAAATGTATGCCACTTTCATGTCAAAGCCGATGTCACATCAACCCGGATCGGCCATGCATATCCATCAGTCCGTGATCGACAGGGAGACCGGCAAGAACATCTTTTCTGGCGAGAACAACGAAGAGACCGAAGCCTTCCTGTCATTCATCGCGGGCCACCAGAAGTACCTGCCGATGGCAACCTGCATCATGGCTCCTTTCGTGAACTCCTACCGGCGGTTCTCGAAGACTTCCACCTCACCGGTCAATGTCTATTGGGGTTACGACAACCGGACAGTGGGACTGCGCGTGCCTTATTCCAGTGCGGAAGCCCGGCGTCTGGAAAACCGCATTCCGGGTTCTGACGCCAATCCCTATCTATCCATCGCCGCGAGCCTCGCCTGCGGTTATCTCGGTATTGTCAACGGCTTGAAGCCGGACAAACCCAAAGCCGACGATTGCACGGAACTGGCCAAGTCGCTGCCCCGGGGTCTGCCTGAGGCCGTCGCGAAATTCGAGAATTCCGACGAAATGGTCGAGGTTTTCGGCGAGAAGTTCGTCGCCACCTACCGTGCCATCAAATACGAAGAATTCGAAACCTTCATGTCTGTAATCAGTGCCTGGGAGCGGGAATACCTCCTGCTCAATGTCTGATCCGACTTTCAATTTCCTCTGGAGTTCATGCCATGACGGCCCATTCCAACATCTATCCGACCAAAGCCCTGCAGGAACTCGACGCCGCGCATCACTGGCATCCGTTTTCGGACATGAAGTCCCTGAATGATGAAGGCAGC
Source organism: Roseibium sp. (assembly GCF_025698965.1). Taxonomy (GTDB): domain Bacteria; phylum Pseudomonadota; class Alphaproteobacteria; order Rhizobiales; family Stappiaceae; genus Roseibium. Next base: position 10,245 of record NZ_JAILWL010000165.1, on the reverse strand, counting down.
CGGGTGATCACCAGCGCCGAGGGCATTTGGCTCAAGGATTCAGACGGGAACAGGATACTCGACGGCATGGCCGGCCTGTGGTGCGTGCAGGTGGGGCACGGCCGCAAGGAAATTGCAGATGCCGTTTATCGGCAGATGAACGAGCTTGCCTACTACAACACCTTTTTCAAGACGACCCACCCACCCGCGATCGCTCTGTCGGAAAAACTGGCAAAACTCGCACCCGATCACATCAACACCGTCTTTTACTGCTCGTCCGGGTCTGAAGCGAATGACACTGTCTTTCGCATGGTGCGGACTTACTGGGACAAGATGGGCAAGCCGGACAAGAAGGTGATCATCGGCCGCTGGAACGGCTATCACGGCTCGACACTCGCCGGAACCAGCCTTGGCGGCATGAAGGCCATGCACGTCCAGGGAGATCTCCCGGTTCAGGGGGTGCATCACATCGACCAGCCCTACTGGTTCGGAGAAGGCCATGACATGAGCCCGGAAGAGTTCGGCATTTCCGCAGCCCGGAAGCTGGAAGAAGCCATCGACGAAATCGGCGAAGACAAGGTTGCCGCTTTTATCGCCGAACCCATCCAGGGCGCCGGTGGCGTCATCATCCCACCGGAGACCTACTGGCCGGAAGTACGCCGTATCTTGAAGGAGCGCGATATCCTGTTTGTCTCGGACGAAGTCATCTGTGGGTTCGGCCGCCTCGGCGAGTGGTTCGGGTCGACTTACTACGGAATGAAACCGGACCTGATGCCCATCGCCAAGGGTCTTACCTCGGGCTATCTGCCAATGGGGGGGGTTCTTGTCTCCGACCGGGTCGCGGAAGGCTTGATGAATGCCGGCGACGATTTCAATCACGGTTACACCTATTCCGGACATCCGGTGTGCGCGGCTGCGGCACTTGCCAATCTGGAGATCATCGAGCGTGAAGGTCTGGTTGATCGGGTCAAGAACGATATCGGCCCTTATCTCAAGGATCGCTGGCTGACCCTCGGAGATCATCCACTTGTCGGCGAAGCCCGCATGACCGGCCTTGTCGGCGCCCTTGAACTTGTACCGGACAAGACCAACCCGCATAAACCCTTCCGTGATGTCGGATCGGTCGGCACGATCTGCCGTGATGCGTCTTTCGAAAACGGTATGATCATGCGGGCGGTGCGCGACAGCATGATCATCTCACCACCGCTGGTGCTGAGCCATGAGGAAGCGGACATTCTGGTAACGACTGCACAAAAGACGCTGGACGACACCTACCAGACCCTGAAACGGGACGGCTGGCTGGGGTAAGCGATATCCGGAGCCTTGGCTGCCTTCCAGCTGGCATTTCGCCACCTGGAAGGAGGTGCTCGCGGATGCATTCCTTCTCCCATCGGGGCCTGAATGCAGCTTCTGAATTCATTTTCTTGTTACGACCTGTCGGTTAGGCTGACTGCGATGCGTTCCTTGATTATCCTATTCAGGGAACCGGAGGATCCGACAATGCTGTTTTCCGTATTGATTTATGCCAGTGAAGATTTCATCGATGCGCTCACACCCGAGGAGCATCAGGAGATCATGAAAAAGCATGGTGCTTTTCACGAGGACACGAAGACCAACAAGAATTTTGCGGCGGCAACGAAATTGATGTCCACCGGAACTGCGGTGACGGTCAACAAGGATAGCGACGACTTTGTCGTTACCGACGGCCCCTTTGCCGAAACCAAGGAGCAGTTCATGGGCTTTTATCTGCTCGATTGCGCCAATCTGGAGGAAGCAATCGACAAGGTAAAAATTCTGCCTCTCGACCACGGCCGCATTGAAATTCGGCCGGTTGAGTATTTCGAAGGGGCAGATTTCACAAATGCAGAGCGTCTGGTTATCAACGCATCTTAAGGCCGCACGGCCGCGTGCCCTGGCGGCCCTCAACCGCGCCTTCGGTGATATTAATCTCGCTGAAGACGCGTTTCAGGAAGCCTCCCTCAAAGCGTTAAAAGCCTGGCGACAGGACGATCTGCCGAAAGACCCGACAGCCTGGCTGATTGTTGCCGGAAGGAATGCCGGCATCGACCTCATTCGCAAGCGAAGCCGGGAAACGCTGTCGGCACCGGAGGATCTGGAGCCAGACTACGACGGCGCGCATCCCGAAGAGGATCTCACCCAGTCGCTGGATCAAGCGGTCTATCGCGATGATATTCTGCGATTGCTGTTCACGTGCTGCCACCCGGTATTGCGGCGCGATCAGCAGATCGCGCTTTCGCTGAAAGTCATCGCGGGCCTTTCTGTTGAGGAAATCGCAAGAGCCTTTCTTGTTCAGACGAAAACCATGGAACAGCGGATCACCCGCGCCAAAAAACGACTTCAGGCAGCCAGACTTGCTTACGAAGAACCGGACAGCAAGGCGCGGGCGGAGCGGTTCTCCGCGGTCGCCAACGCAATCTATCTGGTTTTCAACGAAGGCTATTCCGCGTCAACCGGTTCCGAACTCATCCGCCCGACCCTGTGTGAAGAAGCCATCCGCCTTGCCCGCCTGCTGGTACGTCTCTTTCCTGAGGAGCCGGAACTGCGCGGCCTTCTCGCCCTTTGCCTGATCCAGCATTCCAGAAGACAGGCAAGACTGAGCCCTGAAGGAGAAGCCATTACCCTGGAAGACCAGAACAGAAACCAGTGGGACCGGAAACTGATCGCGGAAGGCAACATTCTTCTTGAAGCCGCCCTGCGCAGGGCCACCCCCGGCCCTTTTCAAATTGAAGCTGCTATCGCGGCAACTCATACAAGAGCGCGCCACTACCAGGAAACCGACTGGGCGGAGCTTGACCGGCTTTATCGTGCGCTCGAGGTCATCCGACCAACTCCGGTGGTTGCGCTTAATCGCGCAGTTGTTCTGGCCAAGCTGAATGGTCCACTAGAGGCTCTTACGCGCCTGGAAAAACTTGAAGCGCCGCTGGAGCGCTATGCCAGTTTCCATGCCGTCAAAGGCGCCTTCCTTGCCGAACTCAGGCAGGCCGCAAGTGCCCGTGCAGCCTTCGAGCAGGCGCTGCATCTCTCGGGCACCGATGCTGAACAAAGACACATTCGGCAGAAGCTTGCCGACTTGAATTCTTGCGATCCGGCAGCCGGTCAATTCAAACGACCCTGACACACCATCTGAAGGAAGTTTGCCGCTTTCCGTATCGTTCAAAATGTGCTTCGCTTTGCAAGAGCTTCGCGCTTGCTGCCAAAGCACACAGCAAAGATAGCCGGTCGAATGGAGAATGCGATGAATATCAGAGGTTCGATTATCTCCGTCATCATGCTGGCCGCTCTCCTGGGTCTGGCCGTCTTGATGTTCAATGTGCCGATTGGTATTGAGCCCAAAACCTTTGGAGCGTTGGCCTTCGGTGCCATACTGGTGTTCGGTGTGGTGAACCTGTTTCTTGTCTTTATGGACAGCCAGAACGATCAGAAAAACAAAAAGTAACCCGACAGTGGATACGACTGCCCACAGCGGCAGAAATCGATCACCGAGCGTTCATCTCGGCCGCTCTTCGGCCAGCTACCCAACTTGAATTTCAAAAAATTTCCCTTCCCTGTCGGATTTGCCAAGACAGGACCGTCCTCTGATCACCTGGAGCTTCCAGGCGATTTTTTAAACATGAGGATGAGTGAAATGAGCAATCCGATGCAAACCCATGGCGCATTCAGTTGGATGGAACTGCACAGCGGTGATGGCGCCAAGGCCAAGGATTTTTATACAAACCTTCTTGGCTGGAACACCGAAGAGATGGAAATGCCGGGCATGAGCTATACGGTGATTGCCAATGGTGAGGAAAAGATCGGCGGATTTCCTCCCATGCAGGCGGATACGACACGCTGGCTCCCCTATGTCACCGTCGATGATGTCGACGCCCGTATCGAAAAGGCAAAGTCTCTTGGAGCAACAATCGCGAGCGAACCGATGAGCATCCCTGGTGTTGGCCGGATGGCGACCCTGGTCGATCCGGTCGGTGGTGTTATTGCGTTGATCACCTACGAAGCACCGGCGGACGCGTGAGCTTTTCCGGCAGGCCGGTCTCGCGCTGGCCTGCGCCCGAATTGAGGAGATTTTGAAATGACATTTGTATCCACATTTCCAGTGACGCTTTTGTTCATTGCGCTCTTGGCACTTGTGCAGATACCGATGACCGTTGCGGTCGGGCTGCGACGCCTGAAGACAGAAACGCATTTTCTGGATGGCGGAGATGAAGTGCTGCTCAAGCGCATACGCGCACACGGAAATTTCACTGAAACCGTACCGATCGTACTGCTCGCGATGGCGGCAGCGGAATACGCAGGCGCGCCGGCTCTTCTTCTTTGGGCTGGCGGCAGTGCGCTGCTTCTGGGACGTCTTGTCCACTACGGCACGCTGGTGAATTCCGGTTTCGGCAATGGCAGGGCCATCGGCATGCTTTTAACACTCACGCCGATGCTGATTTTTCCAGGTTACGTTTTATGGGCGCTTGCAGAGCTCAATCTTTGAGCCCTCAAGGGATCACTCGGCAGCAACCGCCACGTCGCGATGGGAACGGCGCGCCCATGGGCGCGTGCCGACCGGGATTTCATCAACGGTGCCGACCGGCTGAAGGTACTTGGTGACTTCCGGCCATTCGCCTGCCTTCAGTGCCTTCAGAACTTCCGGCTTGGAAATTTCAAAGGAGGAAACACCACAGCGACGGGCGAGCGGCACCTGGTCGAGAATGTATTTCCCAGCCGCGCGGATATCACCTTCAAATCCGATCTGTTCACGCAGTACGCGCGCTGCGGAAAAACCACGGCCATCTGCAAAACTCGGGAAATCCACGGCCACATAGGCCAGGCGGTCCAGATAGGGCTTGAGCAATTCGACGTTGTCTCCGGCTTCAACCAGCACCGCTGTTTTACCAGCACGCGCCAGATAGACTTCCGCGTTTTCCAGAAACAGGGTCTGCGAGACCAGGCCATCGCCTTCAACGGCAGTGCCGGTATCCACGTCGACCCGGGTCCAGTTTTCTTCGACGAATTCGCCGTCCTTGTAAATCGTAGCCATCAGTTGCGTCCTCAACCTCAAATACCGGCGGCGGTCAGATACCGCTGCCGTCAATTTCCTTGCCATGGGTCGGCCAGTGAATGCCGCACTCCGTTTTGTCTTGTCCGCGCCAGCGTCCCGAACGCGGATCCTCACCCGGTGCAACCTTGTCGGTGCACGGCATGCAGCCGATCGACGGATATCCCTGAGAGACCAACGGATGCGGCGGCAGATCGTGCGCCTTCGCATAATCCAGAATTTCCGCAGCCGTCCAGTCGGCCAGTGGATTGACCTTCACGCGGCCGGCATCCAATTCGAAATGTTCCAGATTGGACCGCGATGAACTCTGGAACCGCTTGCGGCCGGAAATCCAGGCTTCGAAGCCACCCAACGCGCGCTCCAGAGGCACAACCTTGCGCAGATGGCAGCAGGCATCGGTATCGCTCATCCAGAGCATGCCCGCCGGATCCTGCTCTGCCAGGTCTTCCTTGGTCGGTTTGAACGTTCTGACGTCGGTCAGGCCGAGTTTCTCGATCAGTTGATCGCGGTAAAGCAGCGTTGCGGGAAACAGCTTCACCGTGTCGATAAACAGCACAGGGGTCGTCGGGTCGACCTGCGCGACCATATGCAAAAGCACGGCCGAATCCGCACCGAAACTGGAAACCATTGCGATGTCACCGGCAAACTGATGCCGGATCGCGCCCAGCAGGATCTCCTGCGCGGACATGCCTTCGAACTGGGAATTCAGAGCGGCAACTTCCGACTGCAATCCAAGTTCCGGGTCAACCCCTAAGCTGAATGTCTCATGCAGCGCCATAAAGGGCCTCCTTGAAGGGCACCTCCCCGACCCGGCGGTATGCCTCCAGGAAGGTTTCTTCTTTGCCAGATCGCAAGCCGAGATAAGTATCGACCAGCGTTTCGATCGCATCGATGACCTGTTCGGACGAGAAACCCCGACCGACGATTTCACCTATGGATGCGTTTTCGTTGGCGGATCCGCCAAGTGTCACCTGATAGAATTCCTCGCCCTTTTTCTCCAGGCCGAGAATGCCGATGTGGCCGACATGGTGATGACCACAGGCATTGATGCAGCCGGAGATCTTGATCTTCAGCTCACCGATCTCCGCCTGGCGTTCCGAAGTGCCGAAACGTTCGGAAATCCGTTGAGCCACCGGGATCGACCGCGCTGTTGCCAGAGCGCAGTAATCCATGCCCGGGCAGGCGATGATGTCGGTGATGAGACCCGCATTGCCTTCGGCAATTTCAGCTTCAACCAGCTTGTCAAAGAGGACGGGAAGATCATCCAGCTTCACATGCGGCAGAATGACGTTCTGCTCGTGGCTGATCCGAAGCTCATCCTGACCGTATTGTTCCGCCAGGTCCGCGATGACGTCCATCTGCGCATCCGAGGCGTCGCCGGGAATACCGCCGATGGGTTTCATCGAAAGCGTTACAGACGTATAGCCCGGTACCCGGTGCGGGTTGAGATTATGCGCCAGGAACTGGGCGAATGCGGCGTCCTTTGCACGCCGTGCCTCGACCGCGTCGGACGTTGCCGAGCCAACCTCAAGCGGTGGCGGAGCGAAATAGGCTTCGATGCGACGAACTTCCTCGTCCGGCAGGCGCAACACGCCGTAGCGGATCTTTTCAAATTCCGCTTCGATATCCGCCTTCAGTTCTTCCAGACCGGTTTCATGAACCAGGATCTTGATACGTGCCTTGTATTTGTTGTCCCGGCGGCCATAGCGATTGTAAACGCGCAGGATCGCCTCGGAATAGGCCAGCAGATCCTCTTCCGGCAAGAAGTCACGCACCTTGCGGCCGATCATCGGAGTGCGGCCAAGACCACCACCGACAAAAACCTCAAAGCCAATCTCGCCTTCGTCGTTCCGGGTCAGCTGCAATCCGATGTCATGCACCTGAACGGCAGCGCGATCATTCGGAGCACCGGTAATGGCAATCTTGAACTTGCGCGGCAGGAACGAGAATTCCGGATGCAGAGAAGACCACTGACGCAGAATTTCCGCATAAGGGCGCGGATCCGCGATCTCGTCGGCGGCAGCACCTGCGAAATGGTCTGCAGTCACGTTCCGGATGCAGTTGCCGGAGGTCTGGATCGCGTGCATCTCCACTTCCGCCAGCTCTTCCAGAATTTTCGGCGTGTCTTCCAGCTTCGGCCAGTTGAACTGGATGTTCTGACGGGTCGTGAAGTGCCCATACCCCTTGTCATAGGTGCGTGCGATGTGCGCCAGCTTGCGCATCTGACGACCGTTCAAAGTGCCGTAGGGGATCGCAACCCGCAGCATGTAGGCGTGAAGCTGCAGATAAAGGCCGTTCATCAGGCGCAGCGGCTTGAATTCATCCTCGGACAATTCACCTGCCAGACGGCGGCGGACCTGATCCTTGAACTGTTCGGTGCGCTGGTTGACAAAGCTCGCGTCAAATTCGTCGTAACGGTACATTTCTCTCTCCTCGTGGGCGCTGCCGTCTGGATCTTTTTCCGATCCGGGCGCAGCCCTTTGTTTCTGTCTTTGTTAGGCGGATACGGCCTGAGCCTGTTTGCCGAATTCGGGGTGAGTGGTTGGACCGGCGGCACGGATACGTTCGCGCAACCGCACCGGAACAATGACGCCTTCTTCATTCGTCACATCCATCTCGTAGACACCCACAACTTCCTGGTTTTTCTCTGCGGTCACGCCGATTTCCAGACCTTCTGCAACGGCGTCCTTGCCGTCGAAAGTTTTGGCAAGCGTGACCCGCTCGACCCAGTTGCTGTTCTCTCCGAGCCAGACAACATCACCATTCAGCAGGCGGTTGGCGGTAATGACTTTCATCGCGTCTACTCTCTTTAACGTCAGGCGACTGCAGCCCGGGCCGCTTCAATCGGCGCCAGTGGCTCAGCATTGTTCAGGGCGGCATGGCCAACAGCCTCGCCGATAACGATCAGAACAGGTCCGTTGATTTCCGCGCGGTTGCTGAGAACCGCAAGCTCGGAAAGCGTTCCTGCAAATTGGCGTTCTTCCGGATGGGCCGCGTTTTCAATTACGGCGACCGGCGTTTCAGGTATGAGCCCGGCATTGATCATCCGGTCTGCAACGGATGCGGCAACTGTGCGGCCCATATAAACGGCGACGGTCGCGCCCTTCAGGGCAAGCCCGGCCCAGTCCGGCAGAGTTTCGGACCTAGCGTTGTGGCCGGTTGCAAAAACAAGGTTGGAGGCGACCCCGCGAAGGGTAAGCGGAATCTGAGCCGAAGCTGCCGCGGCGAAGGCTGCTGTAACGCCGGGGACAATTTCAAAACCGACACCGCCTTCGCGGAGCGCCTCCATTTCTTCTGCCGCCCTGCCGAAGATCATTGGATCTCCGGCCTTTAGCCGGACAACTTTCAGACCCTTTTGGCCGAGTTCCACCAGGAGCTCGCAGATTTCAGATTGAGGCACCGAATGGGCACCCTTGCGCTTACCGACATGAATACGCTCCGCATCCCGCCGGCCCATGGCAACAACATCGGCAGGAACCAGTGCATCATGCACGATGACATCGGCTTCCTGCAGCAGACGCTGTGCTCTCAATGTCAACAGGTCCTCGGCACCCGGCCCGGCACCAACGAGCCAGACAAACCCCGGCTCTTCGGCCATACTGTTCAACAAACGCTGCGCTTCGGACCGCGCCTTGTCGGTTTTGCCTGCGTAAAGGTTTGCGGCAACCGATCCGGAGAAGAACCGTGCCCAGAAATTCCGGCGCAAAGCCCCGTCGACTATCACTTTGGTGGCAGCGTCGCGGAAATTTTCGGCCAAACGGGCAAGTTCGCCGGTTGCGCGCGGCAGCATTGCCTCAATGCGCGCGCGGATATGACGGGATAAAACCGGACCGACGCCGGTTGAGGTAATAGCGACCGCGATAGGGGCACGGTTGACAAGAGCGCCCGTGTAAAAATCGCAAAGCTCCGGCTTGTCGACCGCATTGACGGGGATGCCCGCGGCTCGGGCAGCTTCAACAACGGCCTTGTCGAGATCCCAGTCTTCCCGCGCGGAGAAAACCAGAGCCGCGTCGCTCAGGTGTTCTTTACGAAAATCTTCGGCAATGAGCTCGGCTTCAAACAAAGCAACAGCCTTGGCAAGCTCGGGTTCGATTTCCTTGGCAACAACCACGATCCGTGCATTGGTTTCGCCCAGCAGGCGAACCTTGGCGGCAGCCTCGCCGCCATGGCCGACGACCAGGACCTTTCGACCGGCGACTTTCATAAATGCAGGAAACACGTCGAGCCGGGCTTCCGGCTTTTTCAGTGTTTTAGCAATGTCACCACGGCTGTCAGCCATCTCAAGGGTCTCCAATCCCAGTTTGATGGCTCTAATGTAGTGGGCTGCCGCTGGAAGCGCCGGGCACCGGATTTCAAAGCTTGGCTCTGAAGCGGAATAGTTTTTTCCATTGCACCCGTTTGACCAATTCCCGTTTCCGAAACACCCGACATTGCGCAGCCGGGAAAAATCCCTGCAGTCGACCTTTCCTCAAGATTGTACCCGTTTCAGGCGTGACGAACTGCAATCAGACAGGTATGAGTTGCCAAGGACGCACGTCACACCAACGAAACAGAAATTTATGCCTCATTTCAAAAAAGCCATCGTTTCCGCAACTCTTTTGGCCCTGCTGGTCCCACTCAAGACCGCTCTTGCACAAGAGACCGGTCAGGCAAACCCGGCCGAACTCTGGCAGACCCGATGTGCCGGACCTTCAAGGTCCGCCGAAACGTTGATCTGCGAAGCAAGTCAGAGCGTTCGGGTGAAGGAAAGCGGTCAGCTGCTGTTCAAGGTCGACATCATCTACCCGGCCAACAAGGCGACGCCGGTTTTCCAGATGCAGGCGCCGCTCGGTTTCTTCCTACCCGGCAAGGTCAAGCTTGCGGTCGACGGAACACCGATGAGCGAGCTCGAAATCGGGACTTGCGATCAGCGCGGCTGCTTTCTCTCCGCACCGGCCACGCAGGAAATGATCAACGCGATGAAAGCCGGCGCAAAACTGCAGATCGATTTCGCGCCGGTGGCAGAACGCAGGCAGACCATCGAAGTACCGCTGACCGGTTTCAGCAAGTCCATGGACGCGATTCAATAAACGTATCTGCAGGGTCGCGTTAACGTAAGCTTGAGCTCACCTTCCTTGATGCCGTAGCGGAATTCGCTTAACCTTTTGTGATGAATGGCAAAAGCGGCAAGCGCTTTGGTCACGGCATCAGGGGGGAGTGATGCGTCT
>NZ_JAILWL010000164.1 GCF_025698965.1 Roseibium sp. | reverse complement strand
TGCCGTGATTGTTCATGAGCTTCGGCATGAACATGTTCGGAAGACGAATTGAGCCTGCCGGGCCGAGAACCAGAAAATGATCCTCGGTTACCTCGGTCTTGATCGGCGTATCTTCCTCACGCCATTCCGGAATCAGCTGGTCGAGGGCAATCGGATCGATTACCGCACCAGAGAGAATATGGGCTCCGACCTCGGATCCCTTTTCCAGAACCACAACGCTTAGGTCTTCGCCTTTTTCGCTTGCGATCTGTTTCAGACGTATTGCAGCTGCCAGACCCGCGGGACCAGCGCCGACAATCACGACATCCACATCCATGCTTTCGCGTTCACCAAGCGCGTCTTGTTCGCTCATATTCATCTCCCTCTGCCCAATGGGGCTATACCCGTATCGCCTTCTTTGCCCTATTTGGCAGCGCAAAACACGACATTTTTCACCTTCGAATGCGAAATCCGGGCAGCAATTCGTCTTATTGGGTCCAGATAGACCAAAGCAAGGCCAAAGCGTCAAGCGAAAAGAATTACGTTTACGTAAACGTAACTTTTGTTTTGGGTGCGAGTTTCTTTTGTGAACAGACTCTGGAAAACTCCTGGGATCGCGCTCGTGTCTTGCTCTGCTTCTTGTGCTTGACCGACATCTGGTTAAACTCCGCCTTCGGAGGCAACATCTTTGCAACAATCCCCTCAAGACACCCGACAGATCGAAGCTTTACTGGATTTCTATTTGGATTCTGGCGTCGATTGTTTTTTGGGTGACGAGCCCGTCGACTGGTACGAGTTGACGGTTCGGCAGGCGGCGCAAAGGCGGCAGGCACAGGCGTCACCCACTCAACAGCATGCGCAGAACTCAGTAAGGGCAGCTTCCAGTGCCGGTCCGGCACGGGACAGGCCGCCGGCTAGGGTTGGCAATCAGACACCACAGCCTGCGATGATGCCAATAAATACCGGGCCAGCCGCTGTTGTTCCGGACGGGGAAATTGTCGCATCCGCGCGGGATCTGGCGTCATCGGCAAAATCGCTCGACGAATTGCGGGCCTGTCTGGACACCTTTGATGGCTGCAATCTTAAATTGACTGCCAAAAAACTCGTCTTTTCAGATGGCAATCCAGCCGCAAAACTGATGTTTGTAGGCGAGGCGCCGGGCAGGGACGAGGATCTTCAGGGAAAACCGTTTGTCGGACGCTCCGGCCAACTCCTGGATCGTATGCTTGAGGCGATCGGCCTCGACAGATCGTCTGCTTACATTGCCAATGTCGTGCCCTGGCGGCCGCCCGGCAACAGAACCCCGACCCCTCAGGAAACTGAAATCTGCAAACCCTTCATTTCCAGGCAGATCGAATTGGTCAATCCCGACGTGCTTGTGTTTCTGGGAGCGGCGTCGGCAAAAACGCTTTTGGGTGTTCAGGACGGCATTCGGAAAATGCGTGGACGGTGGATGACATATCCCGTTCAGGGCCGGGAGATCGCAGCCATTGCGACCTACCACCCAGCCTATTTGTTGCGCAGTCCGCTCGAAAAACGTTTGTCTTGGCGGGACTTTCTGAGCATTCGTGCGAAACTTGCAGATAACTGACGCACCGATCTCCTTGTGTTAACTCGGCTTTTAGTCTTTAGGTTGTAGCCTGAAGTGTACTTAAGCGGGGGGATGAATTGAGCAGTCTTGCCATGGCACAGAAGGCTGATAACAGCTTGACGACACTTGTCGTCGATCTTGCGGATATGTCGTGCTTCGAGGCGATAGCGCACGACATTTCCGACAAGAGCTGCTGGGTCGTGTCCGATAAGGTTGACCAACTCAAGGAAGAAGTTGGTTTGCGCCTTGCCGGGTTTGACAAACTGGTGCGTGGCACTGTGGTTGCCTATGGTGACAATGAAGCCCTGATTTCATTTGAAACCGGCAAATGTAGCGAACCGACGGAAAAACGTCGTGAGGTTCGCCGTCCGGTTTGGATAAATGCCGTCGTCTGTGGCCGGGCCAACCCGATTACAATGAAATGCCGGATCGTCGATGCCAGCAGGTCGGGATGCCGCCTTGAAGGGGACAACCTGAACCGGTTGCCTAGGGAAATCGACATCTCGATACCGGGCCTTGATTTGCCGATTGCTTCCAAAATCGTCTGGCGCAAGGATGGTCAGGCCGGCGTTCAACTGAATTGGCCTTTTGAGCCGGAACCGGACACGGCCCCACAGTCGCTCCTGCAGAAGTTTGATGAAGAACAGGCCAGGGAAGAGGCAAAGGCAAAACAAAAGCCCAAATCCAGGTCAGGCTCCAAACCGAAACCGCGCATCAGTGCCTTTGGGCGGTAAAAGCCGACAAATGAAGCTCGGTATAGCGATTGCGTAGAATTAACAAGCTCATGGTCTTTGCAAGATGCCATTTGATACATATATCGGATGGAGTTTGTGAATTATATCAGGGCTAACTCAACGTGCTTTCCACTTTGCGCCGTTATCTTCCGAAACGTTTCCGCGGTGACAAGACTGTAATACCGGTCGTGCGCCTTCAGGGCGCCATCGGCATGGGCGGACCCATGCGGTCCGGCTTGTCTTTGGCATCGGCTGCCTTGCCGTTGGAAAAGGCGTTCTCGGTCAAGAAGGCACCTGCCGTTGCCTTGATCGTCAACTCTCCTGGTGGCTCACCTGTTCAGTCACGGTTGATTTTCAAGCGTATCCGAGACCTGGCAAAGGAAAATGAGAAAGACGTTCTCGTCTTTGTGGAAGATGTCGCGGCCAGCGGCGGTTACATGATTTCCCTGGCAGGCGATGAGATTTTCGTCGACCCGTCCTCTATTGTCGGTTCGATCGGTGTCGTTGCCGCAGGATTTGGCTTTACCGATATGATCAAAAAAATCGGGATTGATCGCCGAGTTTATACGGCGGGGGAAAAGAAGGTCACGCTTGACCCGTTCCAGCCGGAAGTGCCGGAAGATATCGAATATCTGAAAAGCCTTCAGCTCGAGATCCACGAAACCTTTATCGACATGGTCAAGTCAAGGCGTGGCGATGTCCTGACCGATGATCCGGATCTGTTCACCGGAAAGTTCTGGACGGGCCGCATGGCTATCCAGCTGGGGCTCGTGGATGCAATTGGCGATCTGCGCGGCATTATCAAGGAACGGTATGGCAAAAAGGCCGAACCGAAACTGATTTCCACCCCGCGCGGACTGTTCGGCCGCAGGGCTGGGCTCGGCGTCGCATTGTCCGACCGCCGATTGACGGAAGGCCTTGGCAATGAACTGATTTCAGCGGTTGAAGACCGAGCTTTATGGATGCGTTACGGCCTTTAAAAAGGCGCAAAGATTTGGGATGTGAGGAGAGACAAGGGGAGTTCAGATGACAGAACTGATTGGTGTTGCAGCGCTCGCTGTTGGCGGCTACTGGATCGTACAGCGCGTCAAGCGCAAGATGGCTGAAGTTGAAAACCAGATCTCCAAGGCCGCGGCGAAAGCCGATCCTCACGGCCGTGGTGCCAAGCTTGTCCTCGACCCGGTGACCGGCAAATACCGTCCGCAGAGCTGATCGGGCAACCAAATCTCGTAATGTTTCCTCTCAGAACGGCGGACCGGATTCATGTCCAGCCCGCCAGTCTTGTTTGTTAGGCGGATGCGGCCCGGAACAGCCCCCAACGCAGAGAACTCTTGCGCGCCGACAACATCAGAACCAGCAATACCAAAGCAACCTGAAAGACATCTGAGACTGGTCCGGCCAACCAGATGCCCCACTCGCCGACCATTGCAGGTAACAGCAAAACTGCCGGCAGGAAGAAACAGTATGGTCTAAGCAGGCTTAGAAGAGCTGCGCGCTTCGCATCTCCAATCGCCTGAAAGTAAGTCGAGATGACGAGCAATGGTCCCGCCGCAAAATACATCGCGACCATGACCGGCAGAATGCGCGCCATCTCTTCGGCCACCCTGGTGTCTTCAACGAAGATCATTCCGATCGGATGAGCAAGAAGCGACAGCACAACCTGGGAGCCGAGGCAGTAGACCAGTGCCGAAATCAATCCCAGCCTGAGCGTGACATCCGACCGTTCCCACAGGCGTGCACCGAAATTGTTTCCGATCATGGCCTGAAGTGCCTGACTTAGTCCAAGCAGAGGCAGAAAGAAGAAAGTCATGATCCTTGTGATGACACCAAAGGCGGCTACCGTATTCGCATAGTCCGAACCGCTATAGAGCTGAAGTGCTGCAAATGTGACGGAGGATCCTAGCGCAATTCCGATGAAGCTCAGGCTTTGCGGAGCGCCCAGTGCCAGTATGGATGGCCAGCAAGAGGTTGGTGGAAACGCCAACAGGGTTGTCGGTCGCAACAGTGTTTGCCCGAAACTTCTGAACACCACGACGAAGGACATGGCGCATAATTGAGCCAGAACGGTGCCATAGGCAGATCCTGCAACTCCGAAGTCCAAAACGGCCACCAGCACGAAGTTGAAAGCAATATTTGCCAGAGACACAAAAACGCTGGTACCGGCCATCAGGCCGATGCGCCCTTCGCTGCGCAATGCGTCGGCGTTGACGGACAGCACAAAAAGCAGCGGTGACGACCAGATTGTGATTGCCAGATAAGTATAGCTCATGCCGGCAATGCGAGCCGATCCGTCTGCGGCCGCATACGTGATGTCGCGCCCGAAAAGCAAAAACAGGGTTATGATGGCTGCGCTGAAACAGAGCGCCAGTCCATGTGCACCGGCAAAGGCGGCACGGGCATCGTCTGTGCGATTGCCACCAAGTGCCCGCGCCAGAACGCTGGCCATGCCATTTGCAACAAGAGTTGCCAGGGCGGCCAGCAGCATATAGGCGGGAAACATCAGCGTGACGGCACTCAACGCGTCGGCGCCGACATAGATTCCCAGAAAGATCGCATCTGCAACAGTCAAAAAACCGTTCATGCTCATGACGAGGATGATCGGCAAGGCTGTTTTTAATAGTGTCAGGCCGGGAGGCCCGTGTGTGAACGCGTTTGGGCGAGCCGTGTCTTGCGACATGCTTTTCTCCGATAAGTCAGGTTTTGAGATTAGGAGGGGCTCGCGTTGCCACCGGAGAAGAGAAGTGCGCTATAACCGGCAGATATCTGAGACCAGAATTTCACCTTGACCTGAAGTCTGCGAGCGGCAGGTATCTGGGACCGGTTGAGACCCTAGTCAAAACGCAAGGGTTCCGTCAACAGCCATGTCACCCGCTGTGTTCCTGCATGAGCATAGCTTCTGCCCTTGACCTTGCTGCGGCTCCGTGGCACCTCTCGCCACCGGACTGGCGGGCTATTCCGCCGACACTGCCTGATTTCGGAATTTATCCATGTCGACTGAAACTCTGCCGGCGCATATGCGTCCGGAAAACTCATTCCAGGGCCTGATCCTGACGCTGCAACGCTTCTGGGCCGATCAGGGTTGCGTGGTGCTTCAGCCCTACGACATGGAAGTTGGCGCCGGTACTTTCCACCCGGCGACGACGCTGCGCTCCCTTGGGCCGCGTCCCTGGAAGGCAGCTTATGTACAGCCGTCACGCCGTCCAACAGACGGTCGCTATGGCGAAAATCCAAATCGTCTGCAGCACTATTATCAGTTTCAGGTCATCCTGAAGCCGTCCCCATCAAACCTGCAGCAACTTTATCTGGACTCGCTTTATGCGATTGGCCTGGATCCGAAGGTTCACGACATCCGGTTTGTCGAAGACGATTGGGAAAGCCCGACGCTTGGTGCCTGGGGGCTCGGTTGGGAATGCTGGTGCGATGGCATGGAAGTGTCCCAGTTCACCTATTTCCAGCAGGTGGCAGGGTTTGAGTGCTCTCCGGTTTCCGGCGAGCTCACCTACGGTCTTGAGCGCCTGGCCATGTATATCCAGGGTGTCGATAACGTTTACGACCTGAATTACAACGGCATGGAAGGCGACGACAAAATCACCTATGGCGATGTCTTCCTGCAGGCCGAACAGGAATATTCCCGGCACAATTTCGAGTACGCCGACACGGAGATTCTGTTCCGCCACTTCAAGGACGCGGAAAGCGAATGCCGCGCACTCCTTGAAGCCGGCGCAAAAGCCCGGGACGAAGCAGGCGCAAATGTGCACAAGGTCGTTCTGCCGGCTTATGACCAGTGCATAAAGGCCAGCCACGCCTTCAATTTGCTCGACGCGCGCGGCGTGATTTCCGTGACTGAACGCCAAAGCTACATTCTGCGCGTGCGCGAACTTGCCAAAGCCTGTGGTGCTGCTTTCCTGGAAACGGAAGCGGGCGGTGTCGGTTATCACAATCAGGCAGCGCAATAAGATCAATTCGGTGGTGACAGATCTGTTTCCTGAAAAGGCCGCTCGAATGAGTGACCTTTTTGGTTTGTGTTCCCAAACCAGCTTGAGCGACATTTCTGAAGCTGGATTTGAGACAATCGCCGGTCAGGAACCGCGACGACATCGATTGAATGAATTGATACAGAAATGAAACAAAACAATACTGTAAACCGGATGACATTCGGAATTTGAAGCGATAGCCTCCGCAACGAATTTGCGGAGGTATTTTTATGATTGCTTGGTTCATCCTGACACTATTGATTGTTCTTTCTGTCGTCGTGATCCTTCTTTACAACGCTCTGGTCAAAAAGCGGCAGATGGTGGAGGAAGGCTGGAGCGGGATCGACGTTCAGCTCAAACGGCGGGCGAACCTGATCCCGAACCTGATCGAGACAGTCAAGGGTTATGCATCCCACGAACAGGAAACCCTGGATACCGTTACCCGGCTTCGCACCGAGGTCGGGGCTTTGCCGAAAAACGATGTCGTGGGTCGGGCGCAGGCTGAAAGCCAGCTGTCCCAGGCGCTGGGCCGTCTTTTTGCAGTTGCGGAAGCCTATCCGGATCTGAAGGCCAGTCAGAACTTTGCCGACCTTCATCAGTCGCTCGATGACATAGAAGACGCCATTCAAATGGCCCGTCGCTACTACAACGGCGCTGTTCGTGGATTGAATGTAGCGGTCGAAAGTTTTCCGTCAAACCTGATTGCCAGCCAGTTCAAATTCGAAAAGGCTGAGTATTTCGAAATCGAAGATGACGCGGATCGGGCTGTTCCGAAAGTCCAGTTCTAACGGAGACCGGTCTTATGAGCATTTTTCGATGCGCGGCTTGCACCGCTGCAGCATTCATTCTCGTTGTGATCAGCTGGTCTGCTCAGGCGGACGAACGGATCCTGAAGTTCGTCTCCAATATCGATACTGCGCGCGACGGTACTCTGACCGTGACGGAGACAATCACTGTACGGGCAGAAGCCAAGCAGATTCGGCGCGGTATTTTCAGAGATATTCCGCTAAGTGCCAAAGGAGCGAGCGGCAGGACCTATCAGGTTGGTTTCAAGCTTCTGTCCGTTTTGCAGGACGGACAGCCTGCACCGCATTTCACGCGGCGCAGTGCGGACGGTATCCGGATCTATGTCGGCGAAGAAAGCGTATTCCTTCAGCCGGGAAACTACACGTACACGTTTGTTTACGAGACCGACCGGCAGATCCGTTTTTTTGATAGTCACGATGAGATCTACTGGAATGCAACCGGTGTGGAATGGGCATTCCCGATTGACGAAGTTGTTGCCCGGGTGGTGTTGCCGGCTGATGTAAAGGCAAGCGACTGGACCGGCTTTACGGGCGGTTTCGGTGACACAGATCAGGACTTCCGGACCCGTAGCGATGAAAATGGCTCGGAGGTCATATTCACGACCACCAAAGCCCTGGCGCCACATGAGGGTCTGACTGTTGTCGTCAATATGCCCGCAGGATCGATCGCGCAGCCTACCGATGCTCAGCAGTTCCAGTATTTCCTCAGTGACTACAAGTACGATCTGATCGGCGGGGCGGGCGCGCTGCTGGTATTGATCTATTATCTCTACGCCTGGATGAGAGTTGGTCGTGACCCGGCAAAAGGTGTCATCTTTCCAAGGTTCAATCCGCCGGCAGAAATATCACCGGCACTGTCAAGGTATATTGTCAATCGCGGCTTTGGCGATGGGGGATGGGTTGCGCTTTCCGCAGCCTGTCTGAGCCTGGCTGTCAAAAAGCGATTGCGTCTTGAAGATAACGATGGGGAAGTGACACTTCATCTGGAACCCGAAGGTAGAAATGGACGCGCACCAGGCTCCGAGTTGCCGAAAGGGGAGGCGGTACTTGAAAAATGGCTAAACGATCGCGATAGCCCACTCATCCTCAACGAGAATAACGGCAAGTCGATTCAGGCACTGGGAAGCAAATTCTGCGGTGCCATATTGGGCGAGAGCAGCAATGTCTTTTTCAAGAGCAATTGGACCTATCTGATCCCTGCTGTCCTGCTGACAATCGTGACGATTGCCGTGATGGTCGCGTTGGTTTTCCTGACGCAGTCCAAGGCTCAGCAGGAATTTGTCATCATGTTCCTGTTCCTGTCTGTCTTTGCGACCTTTCTGTCGGTCGGTTTCGGCTTCATCTTCTTTCGCCTGGTCAGCTTTCCGGTAAGGATCGTTCTGACATTCATTGCCTTCGGTCTTTTGATGTTTGGCGTTGCCAGCCTTGCAAACCTTGCCACCGGCGGGCTGGATTCAATGCCGGCCTTTCCGCTCAGCGTGGCGGCGCTTATTGCAATGAACGTCCTGTTCTTCGGTTTGATCGGTGCTCCGACCGCTCTCGGCCGGCAGAAACTCGACGAAATCGAGGGGTTGAAGCTTTATCTGTCGGTGGCGGAGAAAGATCGCCTCAATATGACTGAAGCGCCGGATATGAGCACCATACATTTTGAAAAGCTGCTCCCCTACGCAGTTGCGCTCGGGGTTGAAAGGCCCTGGGCAAAAGCCTTCGAAGGCTGGCTTGCAACGTCTGCAGGGGCGGCCGAGGCCAGCAGGTATCACCCGGGCTGGTATTCCGGCCGCACGTTTGATGCCCGCCATATTTCCGACAGTGTCGGCGCAACTGCAAGCGCCATGGCAGGTTCGTTCCAGTCTTCGTTGCCAGCCCCCGATACCTCCAGTTCCGGCTCTTCAGGTGGCTCCTCCGGCGGCGGTGGTGGCGGCGGCGGTGGTGGAGGCTGGTAGAGCCGCTTGCGTTTTGAGACACATTTGTTTCTATGCCGATTGGAGCGTCTGATTTGAAAAGGCATAAGGGAGCTGGGGAACGATGTCGGCAGAGACACTCTCGCTGAGCGAGTTTGTAAGCTTCAATCTGGCGATCCTGGTGTATTTTCTGGGTGTCCGGCTGAACAAGAAAATAGCGTTTCTGCGCCACTACAATATTCCCGAACCGGTCTCCGGAGGCCTGATGGTGGCTGTTGTGGCGCTTGTGGTCTATCTCGCATGGGATACTGAAATCGGGTTCTCGCTGTCTTCGCGCGACTACCTGCTTTTCTGTTTTTTCACTGCAATCGGGCTGAACGCGCGTTTCTCGGATCTCGCCAAGGGCGGACGTCCGCTCCTGATTCTCCTTTGCCTGACCATCGGCTACATGGTGCTGCAAAATGTTGTCGGCACAGGGATCGCGGTTGCGCTGGGGCTGCCGACCGGTTTCGGACTGCTGGGCGGCACCGTCTCCCTGGTCGGTGGCCATGGTACGGCGATTGCCTGGGGCCCACGGCTCGTCAGCGACTATGGTGTGGTCGGAGCAGTCGAAATCGGCGCTGCAACAGCAACACTCGGGCTGATCGCAGCCAGTCTTCTGGGGGGGCCGGTCGGCAATTACCTGATCGAACGAAAGGGTGCCAAGCCGGATCCGAACCTTCCTCATGAAGACCCCATAATCGGAATTGAAACCGCCGAAGAAGCTGATACCAAGGTCACCCATACGGGACTGATGCGGTCGCTTCTGGTGCTTAACATTGCGATTGCATTGGGCGTCGTTCTTCAGGAGGCCCTGGTGAACACAATCGGCCTGGACCTGCCGGTCTTCGTCGCGTGCCTCTTTTGCGGCATCGTATTGTCCAACACGGTTCCGCTGATTTTTCCGAAGATGACATGGCCGGCCCGGTCTTCGTCCCTGGCCGTCATTTCCGATCTTGCGCTCGGTATCTTTCTGACCATGTCATTGATGAGCCTGCAACTTTGGACCATTGCCGGGCTGGCAGGGCCGATGATGCTGATCCTGGCAACGCAGGTCGTCGTTGCCGCGCTCTATATTATCCTTGTCCTTTTTCCACTGATGGGACGCAACTACAATGCGGCCGTGCTGGGGTCGGGTTTCGCAGGTTTCGCCCTGGGGGCAACCCCGACGGCCATTGCGAACATGACTGCCGTAACCAAGCGCTACGGTCCCTCGACACAGGCTTTCCTGATCCTGCCGCTGGTTTCGGCCTTCTTTGTCGACCTCGCCAATGCGGTCATCATCCTGCTGTTTCTCGGCGGATGATTACAGCACTGGCGGGTGAAGGGAATGGGTCAGGCAGCGTCGATCTTTTGCCCAAAGGGCAACTGGCCGTCTTCCTGTAGTTTCAGAAGGTCCGCAGCGTCTTCTGCGGCAACGGCTTCCGCATAAAGGAACCCCTGTCCGTAATGGCAGCCATTCGTGCTGAGCGCTTCATGGACATCGTTTTCTTCGATCCCTTCAGCGACGGCTTCGATATCCAGTCCCTTCGACAGGACCAGAATGGCTTCGACGATCGCACCGCACTGTTTGTCGACCAGCATGCGTTCGGTGAAGGACCGGTCGATCTTGACTTTCTGGATAGGAAAATCGCGCAGGTAGCTCATGCTGGAGTGTCCGGCACCGAAATCGTCCAGCGCAATCGAAATTCCGGCATCGTTCAATTCGGTCAGAAGGCGTTTGGCAAATTCCGGGTTCTTTACCAGCGAGGTTTCCGTGATCTCCAGGACGAGGCGCTTTGGGTCAAATCCGCATTGCTCCAGAATGGACCTGATCTGGTTGGGCAAGGCGGGATCTTGCAATTGCACCGGAGACAGGTTGAAAGACAGATAAAGCTCCTCCGGCCAGTCCTTGGCAGCTCGGCAGGCGTCGTTCAAGAGATGGCGTGTCAGTTCGGAAATGATGCCGCAGTCTTCCGCAATGGGAATGAACTGTGTCGGCGGCACCATGCCAAAGTCGCTGTCTGTCCAGCGTGCAAGAGCTTCAAATCCGGCAATCTTGCCGGTATCCATGTCCAGGATAGGCTGATAATGCGCGTTGACCTGATGGTCGTCGATCGCGCGGCGAAGGCGTTGTTCCAGAAGGGTCCGGTGCAGGATCGAGGCGTCCATGTCCACTTCAAAGAAACGGTAGGTGGAGCGCCCGGAGGACTTGGCACGATAAAGCGCGATATCGGCCCGGCGTAGAAGTTCAGTGATCGCATAACCATCGTGAGGGTAAAGAGCGATGCCGATACCCGTGCCGATCGATATCTGTCGCTCGCCAAGTTCGAAGCGTTCGTTGATGCGCGTCAGCAGCCGTCTGGCAAAACCTGTTGCTTCGGATTTTTCCTTGAAAACCGGTGACACGATCGCGAATTCATCTCCGCCAAGACGGGCCACGATACCGTCCTTGCCGAGGATTTCGGTGAGTCGAACCGCGAAGCTGCGCAGGAGGTTGTCGCCAAACTCGTGTCCGTAGACGTCATTTATCGGTTTGAAGCCATCCAGATCAAGCATCATGATTGCCCGGAAATCGTCGGACTTTACCTCGTTGGTGAGGTCGGGAAAGGCTTCCAGCAACCGGCGGCGGTTCGGCAGGCCTGTCAGCGGGTCATGCTGGGCAAGCGCCAGTGCTTCCGAGTGTGCGGATGACCGAGCCGTCAGTTCTTGCCGCAAGCGGCTGGTGGCCCAAATCCCGTAGATGAGGCAAAGTGCTGCAAATCCAAGCAACAGACTGGTGATCAGGTTGAAAATCTGACTTTCCTTGCCGGACTCTTCAATCGGAAAAAAACTAGGTAAAAATTGCAGGAGAACAAAACTGCCGATTACTAAAATCAGAAGTACAATCATAGATCGAGATAGAAGTCGTTTTTCTGTAACTTCCTGTTTAGTCACGTAATTTGTCCTAATACATTAAATTTCGCGCTT
>NZ_JAILWL010000163.1 GCF_025698965.1 Roseibium sp. | reverse complement strand
ATACGGTGACCTGCTGGAGAAACTGGCAAACAGCCGTCAAAGACTGGTTGTCCATCGCAGTATACTCATTTCAACTCAAAAAGAGGTGGAAGAGTTTGTGGCAGGTCACCGGAGTGGTCTGTTTTCGCACCTGCGCTACCATTTCAAAAACGAACTGATCAAGATGGATGATGCGCTCAGACGCGCCGAAATTCGACTTGCCATACCTGTCGAAATGTCGAAACAGAAAGCACTCAAGAAGGCGAATTAATCGCGAGCGATAAAATTGCCCACGCCCCTCTCCTCTTCTGGAATTTGAAGCCCAAAGCTGCCAATCCCAAAGCTGCCAATCAATGCGTGCTCAGAATCTCGCCAATCGTGCCGCGATAGTCCTTCAGGTCTCCGCTGGCGACTGTTTGGGGAGCGTCGGCACCGGTTTCCATTTCAAAGGCCAATGGGTCCGTGGGTTCACCGCGTTGCCGGATTTCAAAGTGCAGGTGCGGACCGGTCGAGAGGCCCGTTGTACCGACGTAGCCGATGATATCGCCCGCCTGAACAACCGATCCCAACTTAATCCCGTCGGCGTATTCATGCATATGAGCGTATCGGCTGGAGATGCCGCCTTTATGCGTTAATTCAACAAAATTCCCATACCCACCCCGGACATCCCGATAGCTGACCTTACCGGAAAACGCTGCCCGTATCGGCGTTCCGGTTGGCGCAGCCCAATCAACACCGGCGTGAAGCCGCTCGGTTTTCTTGATGGGATGGAAACGCATTCCGAATTTTGAGGTTAAAACGCCCTTCACGGGGACAAGCATGGCGCCGGACAGACTGATTTTTCCGCCCTCGTTCACGCAGGCAAAACCTCGGTTTCCCGGAGCTTTCAGGACGTAGCAACGCACCGACCAGCTGTCACCGCGACGAACACCTGCAAACAGCACTTTACCCCCGCCCCGCTTTTCGTCACGCGGTTGATCGGTGAAAACAAGCGTAAACCGTTCATCCGCCTTGATTGCCCGCTTGAGATCCGTAGTCGGCGCCAGATAAGCGATCGCCTCGCCAACGATGGACGCCGGCACCGCATTGCGGACGGCGGTCGCATACAGCCCGTCGATCAACCGATGCGTCTTTGCAGCACCTGCCTTGTTATCGTTCAAGATATCTTCCTGCACGATCTTTTTTCCAAACCAGGGATCAGCACCGCGAACATAAGAGCCACCCTGCCTTTGCAGAGTGTAAGCTGCAGTCCCGAGATATCCCTGACTGGAGTAAATCGACACCTGCACAGGCCGATAATAGTCCCCTACGCGCCCCACTTTGTTCGGCATCCGAATACCGCGCAATGCGACTTTATCGCCTGCGATCAAATTGCTCTTACCGAATTCGCTTTCAACAAATTCCAATAAAGGTTTGGAAGCATCTCCGTCGAAGCCGTTTTCCGACAGAAATTTTTTCAAGGAGATCGCTGTCGACACTTCCGTTCGAATTTCAATTCGACTCGGCCCCTGCCCAATCGGTCGTTCGGTCAGATATAGGTTAAGCGTATCTGTCGGCGGCTTCAGAAAGACCGGTAAATCTGCTGCCTGGCTTTCCGAGGCGTCGCCTCCATCGCCGATCGTAATTCCGTCCGTGTCTTCACCACCACCAAAATTGCCGAACTGAAAATCAACTTCGCTGCCCGGTGCCCGAATAACCAGGTCACCATTATCGTCCAGCATTTCGCTGTCCAGAACGAACGCCGTCAGTGTCGGAACGGCCGCAGCCGCTCCTTTTCCGCTGTTCTCCGGAACCGGCCGCTCTGACAGCTCTATTCGGCGACTTGCTGAACCATCGCGCAAAAGAACCGGATCCCCCGCAAGTGGAATGACCGCAGAAACCGCCATATCAAAAAATGGATCTGCCGGGACATCAAGATCGTTCGCGTCTGCAAACTCCGGCTCCTGGATCCCTGAAAATTCTGCATCACCGTTTGCGGTAGCTATCTCTTCAGCGCCGCTTCCGTCTTCGTCCCCTTTGACCAGGGCTGTTTCATCCGGTTGAGATTGGTTGGTGTCGTCGTCAGCCAATTTCGGTGGAGAAATCGATATGGCGCCTGACCCTATCAGATGTGCCAGACCTCCAATCCCGCCGCCAAGCACGAGAAACCCAAGCGCGAGAGCACCATAGAGGTACATTGCGGATCTCTTTTGAGGTTGGTTGGTGCTGCCTTTTCCTGTCCGTTGAGATGCTCCGACAGAAGACCTGGATGAGGCAGGTGTCTGGTTCCGGGGTCGAATGACCGTCCTGTCAAGATCCGGCCGGTGCTCATCGGCCTTTCGATTATCTGGTCCGTCAACCATCCGCACACCCTGGTTGAAGCGCGTTTATCTGACAATCCTTGTCTGGACTTACTTTTCGATCATGCAGGACCTGTCG
This sequence comes from Roseibium sp., assembly GCF_025698965.1. Taxonomy (GTDB): domain Bacteria; phylum Pseudomonadota; class Alphaproteobacteria; order Rhizobiales; family Stappiaceae; genus Roseibium. The sequence goes on along the minus strand of NZ_JAILWL010000163.1, from coordinate 9,620 downwards.
AAAATATGCAAAAAAGCTGACCTTCCAACCGGTTCAGCGGGGAAACTTAAGCAATTTGGTACGACTGGGCTTGCGCTTGTCCTGGGCCATCGGAACGACGTTTTCCATGTACATTTCAGGAATGTCCAAGGTGAATACCGTGATATCCGTGCTGAGTCCTCGAAGTCGACCGGTCCAGATCTCCTTGACCGGATAAGACCTTCGTAAGTTGTCTGTCACCGATTGGCTGATAGCCAGGCGCACCTTCTGTTCCTTCGCGACGGCTTCAATCCGACTGGCCGTGTTGACGGTCGTCCCCATGACGGTGAAGGATCTGCGGTGCTCACCACCGATATCTCCGACAAGCACCGGTCCCGCATTCAATGCAATTCGCAAATCCAAACTCGGCTGCCCGGTCAGTTCGCGGATGCGGTCCAGCAGAGCGATAATCTCTTCCGCTGCGTCAACTGCGGCCCTTTCCGGATTTTCAACCGAATTCGGTGCGTTCCAGACCGCCATGATCGCATCGCCTATGTACTTGTCGATATACCCCTTGTGCGCGGTTATCACCTGGCCAATCGCATCGAAACAGGAATTGACAACGCGCACCACATCCTGGTCGGCAAGGCTTTCGGACATCTTGGTGAAGCCGACAATGTCGATAAAGGCAACGACAACGTGGCGAGTGTCTCCGCCAAGTTCCGGCAGTTGCTCGGACTGAGCCATCTGATCGATGATGTCAGGTGCCAGATAATGCCCAAACAGGCGGACGAGAGATCGTTGTCTACGCTGCAGAATGCCGACCTTGCCTACGGCGGACACCACCATCGCACTGACACACGCAACCGGTGCGACACCCGGTGCCAGAAGATATCCGAATTCAAGGCCCAATAGACTGAATCCCAGTCCGACAACAACACCACCAACTGCGACGAGTGGCAACGCGATGAGCGGAAGAAACAAGCCAGCCAAAACCCCGGCCAACGCAAATGCAAATGCCATTCCCCGCAACACCTCCGCAGGCGGGTCTATCGCGGTGCGGTTCGACAGGACGGAGCCGATCAAGTCGGCCAGTATTAATACTCCGGCAGTTTGCGGTTGGACAGCCGGCCTACCGCTGACACCGGTCTCAACCCTTTCAGGTGGAAGACTTGGTAGAAACCGGTCCGAATACAAATGTTCATCTTCGTAAGGCACCAGACTCCCGAACAGGATCAAACGGTCTTTTGCAAACCGCCTGAGGTAATCTCGGCCAGTGTCATTTTCCATCATAGACAGGACGTCGATCAGCGACAGGTAGGGTATGGAACTTGCGAGCCTGGATGACGGAACGGCCGTATATTTCTCAGGCGCTTCCACGTCGGCAATGGCGAGCAATGCATCGATCAGATGTGGAGATGCTGATAAAGGCAGATGCGGCTCATGCTGCCTTACCACGCCGTCACTATCCGTGGAAACCGTCACCGAACGGACACCATCTGCGCCCGCAGCCGCAGAAAACCTTCTGTGTGGAACACCCAGTTCGGTGTGCGAGATAAACACCTTGTCCCGATTGCTGAAAATGAACTTCTGGAACGGCAGATCAAAGCCACTCAGTCTGGCCTCGCCGGTCTCAGGATCGACAAAGGCGTCGGCGCTATAGGCAAAAATAAAATCGAACCCGACACCTAGCGCTCCTGCATCAAGGACCGCCTGCCCGGCTTCCGCAAAGACAGGTGTCATCAAAACGCGAGGAAAAGGAGAAAGCCGGTCAGAATCCAGTGAAACGTTGTCCAACCCGACGACAGCCACCGGGGAATAGCCGATTTCAGGCGCAACGCCCAGACTTGCTCTTACCTGAAACAGGCGGTCGATGACCCATCCTTCCCAGATGGATTTCTTTGCCGACAGACCGGCAAAAACGCCGACGCCTATCGCTACAATCGCGATAAGCGCAATAAGGTGCTTTCGGCCAAAGGCTGCATCCGCAAACCGGCCGCCAAATCTCATTTTACCAGGACAACTGCTGTGTTTCGCCCAACCGACGCAGGGTCAATCAGAATTTTGCGCATTTCGACACCGAAGTCCGGCGCCTTTCCTTGCAGAAACAGCTCAACTTCAACAGCTTCTTCGTCACTCTCCCTATCAGGCATCTCGGTGACGACATGGTCCAGCAGCTCAAAACGTTTTGGCTCACCGCCGCCAAAGGACACAAACACTGAGCCGTATTGATCTCGCAGTGCGTCATCGAAACGCAGCATTAGCGAGGCAGCCTTTTTGTTTTCCAGGGTCAGTCCACGAAGCGTGACCGTCAGACCCTTGTCTGCTGTCTCAGCGTCGGAACCACTTTCGGCCTGGAGACAGTTGCCTGCGCGCAGGACTTTCTCCAAACCTCCTTCCAAAGCGTAGCCTGACGAGGAAACAGAAATGGTTCCAGCCGTTATCCGTACTTCCTGACAGGCAGAATAATCGAGCAAATCGATGTGGTTTTCCTGGCCAAGCTCAATGACATCGCCCGGCATGAGCTCGGCGAACGCCGCAACATCAACACCTTCCGACTTGTCCAATACGAGCGCGACCGGTTCACCCCAGGCAACACCGACTGAAGCTCCGAATGCGACGGCGAAAGTTAAACCGGCCTTCTGCAAACTTCGCCGGAAGAAGGTGTTGGTCGATACATCCATCATGACGGTCTCCAAAGTCATCTGCCTCTGGCGCCAGGTGCTCTTTCCTGAGCCCAGCGCTCTGTTCATGATCTGTTATTGCCCAAAAAAGGCGAATTGATTGTGGCCATGGTCACACAAAAGAGCTTTACACTGCAATAAGATACCCGAAATCCAGAGCACATCGATTGAATATTGGATGTGCTCTGGGTGCCCCCGGGACTATCCGGCCGGCTCCGTGTAGACACCTGCAATTCCCAGTCCGTCGCTGTTCTTGTCGATCAGTTCGACCAGTTTTTGCGCCAGTTTTGCCCCAAGCTGCTGTCCGTCCAGTGCAGAAAGCACGCTTACAAGCTGCGGCATGGGTTTTTCGGACCTAACCATAACGATGTGATCTGCACCGAAAGGAAGCGCTGCCCGCAGGTTAAGCACATAAGGTTGATCTGCTGCCAGCGACGTATCCCGCCCGAGCGGATCGGCTTCCTTGTCAGGTGCAAGCAAGCGCATGGTACCATCGGCCTCAAGAGCAAACACCGCCATGTGCCCTCCCTGGTCGGATTTCAATCCAACCCGGAATGGAGACCCTTCGGGAATATGACCGACGGCAGGTTGCAACGTTCCTTCAATCGGCTGAAGTTTGCGCGATAGATCATAAAGATCCGCCAGGAAAATCCATTTGGTCACAACATCGGCAAAACTGTCTGCGTTGGCAGCGTTGTTTCGAAGTACGACGTCCCCGAACTTGGTCAGGACATCACCCTTGTCAACATCCCAATAGAGATCAGCGCTACCTTCCGCGAGAACTTTCATACGACCGTTGTGCTGTTGGGAGAGAATGTTCAGCACCGGAAGTGCAGTGCTGGTGCTTGCCGAGACTGTCAACTCGCTATTGTTTCTGGCCAGAAGATCGTCGCTTACTCTGGGAAGCACTGCGGATCGGGTATTCCCGCCAACAAGCAGGCTAGGCGTCTGACGACCTTCCGTCGCGACGCGGACTGTCTCTTGTAGAAAGCGGGTCAGTTCTGCCATCGAGATCCCACCATCGCGATCCAGATCCGCTCGTCCTTCAACGCCACGTGCAAAAGACCAGCTCAAGGCTCCGCGCGGTTCACCGGCGATCATGAGTTCAGGGATCACCTGACCGTCAACCGTTGCGCCGACATAGATCACGTTTGGAAGCTGTTCAGGATCCGTTTCAGAGCTGGCTGAACCGGCCAAGACAGGGTGTGGTGTCTGACTGCGCAATTCATCATCTTCAAACGGTGGAAGCCCGACCAGTCTTGTTCCAAGTCGGGTGACGCGTGGATCGATAGACCTTGTCATCGTGCCGGAATGACAGCTGTCTGCCAGGATCAGGACATTGCGATCCCCCGCAGCTCGCAACATCCCAGCCAGATCATCATCGCGAAGACGTTGCCCGTTGCCGGGAGCTGCCACATCGAATCCTGCGAGCAGAAAGACTTCATCCAGTCCGTCTTTTTCCGACCCTTCTGCCCACTCCTGCTCCTGCGCTCCATGACCCGCATAGGACAAAACAAGAACATCGTCAGACTTGGACCTCTCAATCAACTCCTGCCACGCGGTCAGTATTCCCTCCCGCGTCGCAGAGCCGTTGAGCAATGTCGTAAGATCCCGGACACCTGCGGCACCAAGTGTCTCGGCAATATCTCGTGCGTCGTTCACCGCTCCCTTCAGAGGTGAAACGTGTTCGTAGTCATCAATGCCGATGACCAGCGCCCGCCATTCTCCTGCCACGGCGAATGCCGGGGCCATAAGAATGGCAAACAGGATCGTGGCAACGCGCAGACGTATCACCCTATGAAAAATCCGGTTTCGACGGAGCATCGACTTCATCTCAATTCGGCTTGGCTCTAGTTCCAGGAGCCGCCGCCGCCTCCACCAGGACTGTCATTGCCACCACCACCGCCGCCGCTGTCGTTGTTGGTGTCACGAAGGTTGGGGTCGTTGATTGGATCAATGATGGGAGGTGCAGCCGCTGTTGTAGTTGTTCGCGCAACCGTCGCAGCTTGCGGAGACGCTGCTGCCGGCGCCGCAGTCGTGCTTGTCAGAGGTGCTGCGGTGACACCGGGCCTATATTGAGACTGACACCCGGCAAGCAAAAGTGCCGATGCAGCAGCTAACGGAAATATTTTCAGTAGTACATTCATTCTGCTTCTCCCGAAGGCCCTAGAACAAATCGTATCTCGGGCGGTTCTGCTCCCATTGATATTTGACCACCGCAATCAAAGCTTCATCTCCCTGGACGGTTGAGCGGCCGGAGGTATTGAAGAATTCAGATAGCGCTTCACGGGTTTTACGGCCCGGCTGGCCGTCCACCGGCCCAGGTTCGAAACCCAGGTCCGTCAGCGTCTGTTGCAAGACTTTTGCCTTCAGCGTTCCCGTCGCGTCCTTAAGCCCGTCCCTGCCTTTTTCCGCGGCCGGGGATGAAGGATCGACAGCAACTGCCTGCGCGAGCATCTTTACGCGATCACGGCCTGCAGCATCTCCTGTCTGCTTTCCAAGCATAAAGGCCGTGTTGTAGGCACCCCAGGCATCACCTCGCGCCGCGCTTTCACGGAACCATCTTATGGCTTCGGTTTCGTCCTTATCGACGCCTTGCCCGTTGAAATAAAGCAAGCCAATCGCGGTACCCGCAGCGGGGTGCCCGCCATCGTGAGCTTTTTTGAACCAGCCCAGCGCAGCTTCATAGTCCTTTGGGATGCCTTTGCCGTCACGGTAAAGCGTTCCCATGTTCAGATATCCGTAAATATCCTCACGTGAAGCAGACCGGTTGAAATAATAAACTGCCCGATCGGTGTTCTCTTCCACATGCGTGCCACGCAGATAGAAATTGCCAATGGCGTTGAATGAGAATGTGTGCCCGGCCTCGACAGACTGCAAAAGTTTTTCCAGACCGGCCTTTTCGTCCTGGTCCGTTCCTTCACCCTTGATTTCCGCCATGCCGAGAGAATGCAGCGCATAAGCATCGCCGCGCTCCGCTCCCTTTCGATAGAGTTCGACAGCTTTCTTGCGATCCCGGTCTATGCCCGCGCCAAGATAGTACATGCGGCCCAGTACCTGCCCCGCTCGCACGTGCCCCATCTGATAAGCCTGTTCGAAATAGGAAATGGCCCTTTCCAGGTCACCTGCAGCGAAGGCGCCGCGTCCCCTTTGAAAGACAAACCTGCCAACTGCCGGATAGGCAGTCATTGCCTCTTCGCAAGCCTTGTCGACAGCTGCCGGATCCAGCTCGTTCGCCAGGCGTCCCTCAGTCACGGCCTGCAGGTCAAACGGCTGTGTCGCCAGCTGATCGCACTGAGCCACACGGGGTTGAACAATCTGGGTGATCGTTTCAGGTGCTTGCGCCGATTGCGCGGGTAATTCCAGTTCGAACCGACGTGCTTCCGTCTCGCTTCCTATTTGCGGCCTTACGGTCAAGGAAGTCAGTGCGGAAACAGGAAACCGGTCCCCCGCCTGAAGCAATCTTCCGTCGGAGGACAATTGAAGATCACTATCGACAGAAACGACCTTTAGCCAGTCGCTCGTGGCGGGTAATCCGTTAACGGGTGCATCGGGGTAGATCGCTTGGGGACCAACACCGATATCTGCCTCAACAGCTCCCTTTTGGGCAGCATTCGACAACCAGTTCAATGTTGCAGTCAGGAGTTCCTGGCGGTTCTCCTCTGGCTCGGGAGCCGCGACTTCCGTTTCTGCCTGCACAATCGTTATGGAGGCGATCGCGGAGGCGCTCCCACCCCATTCATCTTCCACCTGATAACCGATGAGTTCCACATCACCGGACGCGGAGCCTGTCGGTACGAATTCCAGGCTTGCCAGTTCTTCAGCACCAAGACTTTCGCCTTCAGCGACGGCCTTTCCGTCCGGCAAACGCAACTCGCCTTTTTCCGGCGACAATGTCAGCGTCGCACGCAAGCTGCCGCCCTCAGGCTGCACAGGTGCCGGGATGTTCAAAGCTACGGCGTCATCACCAACGGGAATACTCACTCGGTGATGCGCGGTGACGATCGGTTCGGGCTTTGGCGGGACAAAGTAGAAACTCGTGACGAGCGTTGAATCCTCATAGGGTATCTGTTGCCCGCCCGTTTTACGAACCACCTCATCCCGAACCCTTGTCATCAGGTCCTTGATCTCAAGGGTGGGGTCAAGCGCGTTGTTGACGACAGATGTCGTGAACGGGCTCATTGGCCCCTCGCCATCGTAGGCTACCTGACCGGGCCGGGTGGCATAGGAAATGAAGGACCCCAGCTTGTTGGGTATCCGTCGCAATCCTCGGGTCTTACCGAGCGAGTATTCCTGTTCTCCCCAAAAGAGACTGGCGATTTCAAACGGATTGTCCCGACAGGCATCCAGCATCAGGATTTGCAGGCTGGAAGCAGCCTTCATGTAATCAAGCAGGTGAGAGACCTTCAGGCTCTCGAATTCCAGGTCATACTGGGATGACAGTTTTGCATCGACCGGCAATATAAAGTTCGCATCTCCGACCTGCAGTGCGTGGCCGGAATAATAGAAAAGTGCCGTGTCACCATCGTTCAATTCGCGCAAAAAACGCCGGACGACACCTTCCAGCTCCTTTTTGTTCAAATTGGTGCCGATGGTAACTTCAAAATCGGCTTCGCGCAGGATCCTAGAAATTTCCTTGGTATCATTGAGCGGGTTTTCGAGAGGCTCAACATGCTGGTAGTCCTGATTGCCAATCACCAGCGCAACGCGCCGGCCGGCATCCTCCGAAACAGCAGCCAGCCCAAGGGAAGGCAAGCCGGTCAGGCCGACAGGAAGGCACAGCACGCCGACCTGTAACGTCCTTCTTAGCCCCGGCTTGGTACCGGAGATCATTTGCCTCGCTGCATGCAAGGCTACAGACAGATATTCCCGTTTTTTCATAACCGCCTCAGCGCCTTGATCCACACTGCAATCTTGCGCTTGAAATACTTTCAGTCTGTGACGAAACACACATGTCTGCAGCTATTCCGCTAAGTGAGCCGCATTTTTGAATTCAATAATAACGTTGAGTAAAGTGATGCACACTTGCGGTCTGGACGCAAGTCGCCAGGTGGTCAATCGACATTCTGCGTGATCCAATTCAACGATGCGGTTGCAGAAATCGTTACAGAGAATTTAAATCCCTGGAGAGTCGGCATAAGTTTGCCGGCGCGTCCGCTCGAAAATACACCTGAGGAGCCCCAATGTCTGACACGCTGAAAATCCGACATCTGCAAGATGTCGAGATGCACATCCCCTTGGATATGGCGATGCAGGAAGGATGGAACCCGGGATTGGAGGATGGCGCAGCCTTCCACGCTGCTGACCCGAACGGTTTTTTTGCAGGTGAGATCAATGGTGAACTGATCAACGTCATATCTGCGGTCCGCTACGGCGACACATTCGGTTTCATAGGCCTTTACATCTGCAAACGTGAGCACCGGACAAAAGGCTACGGTCACCAGATTTGGGACCACGCAATGAAATATCTCGGCGCCCGGCGCATGGGGCTGGATGCGGTCAACGAACAGACGGCCAGTTACGGCGAACACGGCTTCAAGAGGTTCTATCGCAATGTGCGCCAATGCGGCATTTCGTTGTGCGATACTCCGATGGATCCGCGTATCGCGCCTCTTGGACAAGGCATTTTCCCTTCGATCCGGGACTATGACAGACAGTTCTTTCCTGAAGAGAGGACCGAATTCCTGAGGCTGTGGACTGCACCGATGCTGGAGACCCGCAGAGGTTTCTCATTTGTTGAAGATGGGACCGTCAAAGGATACGGCGTTATCCGGCAATGCCACGAAGGATACAAAATAGGCCCGCTGTTTGCCGATACGCCGGAAATCGCGGATACGCTGTTCCGCGCTCTGGCCGGTCAGGTAAAAGGGCAAACTGTGATCCTTGATACGCCAGAACCCAATGCGGCGGCTCTGCTCCTGGCGGAAAAGCACGAGCTCTCACCGGAATTCGAAACCTTCCGCATGTATCGCGGCCCCGCCCCTGATCTGCCATTGGATCAGATGTACGGGATCACGACATTCGAACTCGGCTGAGGTTGGAACTAATGCCCGGCGTTGCGATATGCGAGCATCGCGCCTGCCAGATCCTCCAAGGCCGCGCCAACAGACTTGAACATGGTGATCGCTTCGTCGGATTGGCGGCCGGGATGTTCCTGTCGGCAGAGCTGGTAAAGATCCGCCCTGATATCTTGCGATGAAATCAAGCCTGATTGAAGCGGTTGAAAAATGTCGCCGCCTTCAGACAGGCACCCGTCACGCGTATCGACATAAATCTCAGCTCGCCTGACGACATCGTCGTCACTTTCGCGCATGGTCGGTTTGAAAGCTCCAACCAGATCAACATGTGCTCCAGGCTTGAGCATGCTGCCCTTGACCAGAGGTTCTGTCGAAAGTGTCGCCGCACTGATGATGTCCGCCTTGCCAAGAGCCTGGTCAAGATCGTCGGCAATCCCTGCATTTACCTGGAATTTCGCTGCTATTTCACCAGCAAGTGCATTGGCCCTGGTCTCAGATCTTCCCCAGATGGTGACTTCGTTGATTGGCCGCACCGCCATATGAGCGGCCACGAGATTGGGCGCCAGGCGTCCGGTTCCAAGAACGAGCAGATGTCCGGCATCGGCTCTTGCCAGATAACGTGCTGCCAGCGCCGATGCAGCCGCCGTGCGTCGTGCCGTCAATTCTCCGCCGTCAATCATCGCGAGCATTTCACCGGTGGCGGCATTCGACAGCAGATACTGCGCCGAGACCGCAGGCAGACCGCGCTCTGAATTGCCGGGAACCACATTGGCAACCTTGACGCCTGAAAAGCCTCCGGGAACCCAGGCCGGCATCAACAGCATTGTCCCGTCCGGCTCACCCGGGATCTCCACATCGTGGTGATGTCGCGTTGGCATAACGCATCCGGAACGGAAAATGTCAGCCAGCGCGTCGATCAGATCCGGAAAGGCAAGCGCATCTCGGGTTTGGTCTTCGGACA
>NZ_JAILWL010000162.1 GCF_025698965.1 Roseibium sp. | reverse complement strand
TGCCGGACGCCAGCTCCGGACCTATTGCGTCGAGGTTTTCCGCAATAATGCCGCGGTCATCGGCATTGATGTCGGAGTAAGCGATGTCGGTGGAGGATGCGATTGACCCTGTGATGACAGTCGGCGTGTCGACATTGTTGCTGCCGATTGGCACATTGAGCCGGCTGCAGCCACCAAGGGCAGCCCCGAGTAAAACGGTAACCGCTACAAAATGCTGGATCTTGGTGGGTCCAGGTGTATATGAACTCATACGAAACATCTTACAGACGGCCTCCCACGCGGGCATTTTTCGCCTTGCTGCAGGTGGATTTTCTTCGACAGGTAACTAATGACAGATCTCAAGCATCCTTCTGAAGAGTTAACAAATGGTGACTTTACGGAGGTCAAGAAACCATTTGATCTTTTCTGTGAATGGCTTGAGGACGCCAAGGCGTCCGAGCCGAACGATCCGAATGCGTTATCCCTTGCAACTGTTGACGAAACCGGCCTGCCGAACGTCCGAATGGTGCTGTTGAAGGATGTCGATGAACGCGGATTTGTGTTCTACACAAATTTTGAGAGCACGAAGGGTAGGGAGCTTCTGTCGTCACACAAGGCTGCGATGTGCTTCCACTGGAAGTCCCTGCGCCGTCAGGTTCGCGTACGAGGCAAAGTGGTCGAAGTCTCCAAGGACGAAGCGGACGAATATTATCAGTCGCGCGCCCGCGGTAGCCGCATCGGTGCCTGGGCCTCCAAACAGTCCCGCCCGTTGGAAAGCCGTTTCGCGCTCGAAAAGGAAGTCGCGAAATACACGGCAAAGTTCGGCATCAGCGACATACCACGGCCTGAGCACTGGTCGGGCATGCGTCTGGTCCCGACTTCGATCGAGTTTTGGCACGACCGTCCATTCCGGTTGCATGACCGCATCCTTTTCACCAGAGACGCAGAGGATCAGCCCTGGTCGAAGGAACGTTTGTATCCTTGATAGGCGTCATCGAAGCTGTGAGAATCGGCATTTTATGCGATGTAACGCCGGAGATGGCTGGCAGAGACAAGGCATAAAAAATCCAACAAAAGCGATATCACTCAGCAAAATTTTATTGAAGTGATGTGTGAAACCACGTCAACGTGTTTAAAGCAGTCTTTTCCATCTGAAAAAGATGAAGGTCGCGACTACGGACACGAGCATGAGGCTGATCGAAAACAAAAATCCCTGCTCCCACTTGAGCTCAGGCATGTTGGCAAAATTCATCCCGTAGATTGAGGCGATCAGGGTCGGTGGCAGGAACACCAGACCGAGCATCGCAAAAATCTTGGCAATCTGGTTCTGTTCCAGCGTGACCAGGCCAACCGTGGCGTCGAGCAGAAAGTTCAATTTACTGTCCAGCGCATTGCCGTGTTCTTTGATCGAGCGGATGTCGCGAATGTACATTCTGCAATCCGCGGTCTGTTCGTCGTTCAAATCAAGACGTTTGGCATGTGTGCTTGTGTAAAGCAGCATTCTGGAAAGGCTGGTGCAGACATCATGCATTTTAGCCACTTGCAGTCCAATCTGCCCCAGTCGCTTGATGGCGACCTGATAACTTCCGGTCTTTCGCGTATTAAGACCTTCGCCAAAGACCTGTAGCGCCAGTTCATCATAAAGTGAGGACGCGTTTTCCATTTCATCGGCGCAACGATCGACGATAATGTCCAGCATCGCGAACAGCACTGCCGGACCTTTATGGGCAATTGTTTCGTCCGACTGAGCTTTATTTGAAAATGCCGACAGGGATTTGGGCTCACCGTAACGAACGGTGACAAGCCGTTTTGCGTTCGCGACAAAGGTGACGGACGACAGTGTGGGGTCGGTGACCGGGCGCATCATCGGCAACTGCGCGGTCATCACGACTGCGCCGGGTTCCAGGTACAGTCGTTCCGATGTCTCGATGGAGGCAATTTCATCCCGTGTCGGGATCTCCGCACCCATCAGTTTTTCCGCAGTCTTCTGCTCCTCCTGCGTTGGAGAAACGAGATCAATCCAGACCGATGTCGACGGAAGCGCAGTGCCGGGAGAAACGTCTATCCGCTCCAGGCCTTTTACTGAGGGGCAATAAGCAATGATCATATGGGCAAACTCCGCGGGACAGATCACACTATTCGAAAGAATTGTGTATCCGACTCGGCGGCAGTTTGCCCAAGAGACCAGGTCACGGCAACTGTGTGATATATCGATGCGCCTGGCGCGGCGTCAGCCATTGACAAGCTGGCGCGCCGGCAGTGGCGCTCGCATTACTCTCGGAAAGCCGGAGAATTACTTTTTTGTAGCGGCGCCGGCATTCTTGCAAAGCGCAGCTGCGTTCAGCGCAGCGATGCCGACCGGCTTGTACTGATTTATCAGTTTCGCCCCATCCGGCACCTTTGAATCCGGGCGGGAAATTTGCTCAGACATTGTCTCAGATCCATTGTTATGGTCCAGCGCCCGCTGACTGGACTTGAGTTGGTTTTTTTGCGAGCGAGCGTGCATGTCGTTTCCAATTAAGGCGATCGAAGGGCAACCGGTCATTCCGGCTGGCAATTCTTGCTCTCGATGGAAACAGCATGCGCCTCTAATCACAAAACGGCCAGTCAAATTCCATAACAGGATGTAACGGATTCCGTTGGAATTTGAAGAAGATAGGTAAGAAATTATTTACCTGTCTTTCTTTTGGGCTTCCCTTACGTCGTGATTGATGGGCACTTTAAATAAAGTAGCTTTTGTAGTTCTGCGGCGCTTTGCCGCGCATGGCGCTCAAAATACCGCGGGCGCAACGTGCAAGTGTCACCACAATCGTGAACGCCAAAAGAACCAATCCGGTGAGGATGAGCGTCGATGAAATGTCCGCGCCTAAAACGATCATGAGGCAACCTGCGCAAAACCCGATAACGAAAAGCGCGACTGTCGTGCGGATGTAAAAGTAATGCGCATGGAACCTGGTTTCATGCGGTTCGGCAAACAGGAATGCGAACAGCAAGGCGAGCGGCGACAGAAAAGTCGAGACAATCAAGAGATAGCAGAGGCAAATATTGCCAAACCCTGGTCCGAACAGGCTGCCGGTCAATGATTTCTGTCTGGGTTTTTCAGGTTTGGCCGATCTGTTCATTTTACCAATGGGTGACGGAATTCCCGTCCTGTCGTAATCTGTTGGAGCAGGGCGCGCTAGTTCGCTCATCGAGTTTCTCAATCGGATGCACCAACCTGCGCCGTTGAAATTATGATGAGCATTTTACCGAAGTGAAGTTCATTTTTGACAATTCAGATGTAAACAAAGAATTATTCAGCACGGCATAGGTTTGACGAAACGAAGGTGCCGGTGCTCTGCAAGTTGGGAAGCCATGAAGCGTTACGCCGCCTACAAGTCTGCCTCAGCTCCGGCAAGCCGCACCGTCGGTTCTGTTGCGCTGGCGCTTGCCCTGTTGGCGTTTCTTGCCAAGCGATTTGGCTTTATTGAAGCGGACGTTTTCGTCCTTTCGCTCGTCTGTGCCGCGGTTATTGCCACAGTTTCGCTCGTCCTTGCCGTCGTTGCGCTTCACCGCATCTGGTCATTTGGTGGTCAGGGACTGCCGTCTGCATTGGGTGGGGTCTTGCTGGGCGGTCTTGCACTTTTAGCTCCCGCACTTGTTTTGGGGATGCTGGCCGTGCATTCAGGCTCGAGTGACCTTTCCACCGACCGGCAGGACCCTCCCGCCGTGGTGATTCAATCGATTGCCGATGAACAGCCGGTGCTGAGCTGGATCAACCAGGCGCTGGAAGAACAGTCCTGGCAGAAGCTGCTGGGGCAGACGAAAAAGGACCAAAGCAGAATTACCAGTCTGGAATTGGACCATCCCGACATAGTTTCGCGCAGATACAGGATCGCTCCGGCCCAATTGCATGCTGCCGGAGCCAAGGCCATTGAAGTGCTGGGATGGACGGTTGTCGACGAATTGCCACCAGACCTGCTGGATGCTCCCACGCGCCTGCAGGCAGAAGGCTCCACCCGCGTTCTCGGCCTCAAATATGACGTCGCTTTGCGGATCCGTCCGGATACCGTCGGAGCTTTGCTCGATGTTCGATCCAGGTCCAGGACGCCGCTGAAGGACCTATCCGACAATGCCGATCACATACGTGTCGTGTTCACCGAAATAGATCAGGTGTTGCTCGAGACCTACGGTGACCTCGCCCGCCTGTCTGTCGAGGAAACAGGTCTGGAAGAGGAAGAGGAGCTGCAGATCGAACCGGTTGAGGATCCGCGGAACACGATACCCCTCCCTGGTTTCAAGCCATATGTCGAAGAAGAAGGCATTCAGGAAGACGACCTGGGCTTATCCGATCTCGAAGGCTGACACCGTTACCGGCTCAATCGATAGCAAGCGGTCAGTGACAGATCAGGAGAGGCTGTCACCTTCTTTTTATCGACCAGATCCTCCAGATGCGCAAAGACGGACAAACCGGCAGCAGGGTGCAGAACAGGGTCGACATTGGCATATAGCGTGCTGACGATTTCCGGGATCGTGCGCTCGCTGGCGGCGAGTTCTGCCAAAATGGCAGCTTCCCGGTCGAGCCGATGTTGTTTCAGATCATGAACATAGGATTTTGCCTGATGAATGGCTGCACCATGACCGGGTAAGTAGGTTTCCTCCGGCCGCCCAAGGATTTTCTCGATCGAGGTCATATAGTCCCTCATGCTACCATCCGGCGGAGCGACAATAGAGGTGGACCAGCCCATGACGTGATCGGCGGAAAACAGGATCTTTTCGCCGCTCAAGGCAAAGCAGAGATGGTTGGCGGTATGACCGGGCGTTTCCAGGGTCTCGAACGTCACTCCGGCGGCGCTGAAGCGATCGCCCTCGGCAAGCAGTTGATCGGCGACATGTTCCCTGTCACCACTTGAATCCAGCGGATTGACTTCATCTTCCATCAACGGGCGCGCTGACCTGTGGGACCCGCAACCGACGATCGGAGCACCGGTTTTTGCCTTCAGCAGCCGCGCACCAGGTGAATGATCCATATGAGTGTGACTGACCAGAATGGCCTCAATCCTGGCGCCGTCGGCAGCTTTCAAAATTGAGCCGATATGTTCATCAGACGCAGGGCCTGGGTCGATAACGACCAGATGTCGGGTACCGATGAGGTAGCTGTTTGTACCGTGAAATGTAAAGGGCCCCGGATTGTTGGCAGTGAGCCGTCGCAAGCCCGGGACCAGTTCAACTGCCGTACCATGGTTCGGATCGAAGTCTCGATTGTGTTTCATATGGAAAAGACCAATTGAATTTTGAAACGCGAAGTGTGTGTTGAACCTTGTCCAGTTTGCCGGCAATAGCAATGGTTTGCATCTTGTCGAAACTCTTGCGACACGTGTGACCATTCCAGGTCATGGCGTCATTTATCTGATGTTGGAATCGGATAGGGATACGCGACTTTGCCAATTCGGGTGCTTCTATGAAACACTGGTGTTCGGGTTGGATCGAAAACACTTTAGCAGGTTGCTTATGGCACAGGATCAGGAATGCCGGTTTGAAATATTGCTCGACATGCCGCGCGAACGGGCGTTTTCGCTGTTTGTCGACAAGCCGGAACTCTGGTGGTCCTCTCCGTTCGACGCGGTTGGAGAAGGCAAGGTAGAAGCCGGGATTGAACCATGTGTCGGGGGTAATTGTTACGAAATTGATGGCGAAGGCCGTCGTCGGCAATGGGGAACCGTTCTTTCCATCGAAGCTCCGCTTTACATTCGCCTGGCCTGGCAGGTGTCTCTGGAAGGAGCGGAAGTGGCCGATCCATCGGCGGCCAGCAGGGTCATGGTCAATTTTCGGCAGGCGGGTGAGGCGACCCGTGTGGAAATTGTTCACACTGAGTTTCTCAGACATGGGGAAGATGGGGCCGAATACCAGAATAATATGCGCAAGGCAGAAGGCTGGCCCCGGATCATCAAGAACCTGGAAAAGGCTGCCAAGGCGGTATCCCGGCGCTGAGAGGGGGCGCCGGCACAATCAAAAGCCGACACAATCAAAAGCCGGCACAATCAAAAGAATGTCACGCGTTTGTCGCCTGAATGACATGCTTGCCATGCTAAGAGCCCGTACCTTTCCCGAAATCCTGAATTCGGCCTTGCTAAAAAACTAAGACGCCGAAATAGTATCCCCTTTTCCGCAGCATGTCCGGCTGGCTCAAAACTACGCAATGAATTCATGACCGCATCGCCATCGTCTTTTGAAGAGACTTCCGAGGCACAAGCTGCCGCTTCACAGCTGACGCGCCTGGGCGAGTCCCGTTGGGTTCTTATTTCGGCACTTTTGATTGCGGTTCTGTTTGTGATTGCCTTTCAGGTACCTGTTTGGGCCGCAGTGTCCGGTCTGTTGGTTCTTTGCGGTGTCGCAGCGTTCGTGCCGCGCAGGACGTCAGGGCGCCGCGTGCAGCTGAGCACACAGCGCGAAAGACGTCGCATGTGGCCCGGAACAGGAATGAAAGTAACGGTCGATGCCTTGCCAACGCCCTGCTTTGTTGCCGACGGGCGTGGCATAACCCGCTATATCAACGCTTCGGCGCAGGAAGCCTATGAAGGTGTGAAACCCGGTGATCCCTTGTCGTTTTGCTTGCGGGCTCCGTCGCTGCTTGAAGCGTTTGATCGGGTATGTGCGACCGGTGGGACAGAACGCATCAGCTGGATTGAAAAGGTGCCGACCGAAACCTGGTACGAGGCGCATATCGCACCAATGTACATGCCCGGAAGTGGTGGCAGTCAGGACCACGGAGGCCGGGAACCCGACTTCATTCTTGTTGTTATTCAGGATCAGACTGAAAACCGCAGACTGGAGCGAATGCGTACCGACTTTGTCGCCAATGCGAGCCACGAGCTGCGCACGCCCCTGGCGTCGCTGACAGGGTTTATTGAGACAATTCAGGGCCCGGCTAAAAACGATCCTGAGGCGCAGGACCGGTTCTTGTCCATCATGCTGGATCAGGCGGGACGCATGCGCAGGTTGATCGACGATATCCTGTCCCTTTCCCGTATTGAACTCAAAGCCCATGTACGACCGGCCAACGTCGTCGATCTATCCGAAATCATCCGCCATACGGCGGACGCACTGTCTCCGCTTGCCGCAGACATGAATGTTGAAATCCGCATCGAGATGCCCGCATCGCCGGTCAGGCTCAAAGGTGATCGGGATGAGCTCATTCAGGTTGCTGAAAACCTGATTGAGAACGCGTTGAAATACGGCAGCAACGGCAAATTCGTCGATGTGCACCTTTCAGAACAGAACGAAGAACCGGAAGAGCATTTCTGGATACTTGCGGTGCGAGATTACGGTGAAGGAATACCAAAGGAGCATCTGCCCCGTTTGACTGAACGTTTCTACAGGGTGGATGTTGAATCGAGCAGGGCGTTGAAGGGGACAGGTCTCGGGCTTGCAATCGTCAAGCACATTCTGACCCGGCACCGCGCGCGATTGGAGATCGACAGTGAACGGGGGCAGGGAACGACATTCACCGTAAAACTTCCCGCGCTTGAAAACACAAACGGTCTTCCAGAGAAGATTTCTGCCTGATTAAACTTCCGAGTTGTGTCGTCTTCCTGAATTTGGCGAGGACTTGGCCGTGTGGACGAGTTGGTTTCGGGCGCCCTCAAGTCTCAAATGCGCCGCGTCCTTTCAGAATTCGAGAAAAGATTGTCCATTTCGGCGTCGCAAAAACTTGAAAGGGGCAACCCTTTCTGCATTTACGCTCCTGGAACTGGACAATCGTTTCTCGAACCACGCTCCAAACCAATTCGTCCACACGGCCTAACATTGCAATGGATAGGTGGGCAGCTTCAGCCCGCGAACTGCATTGCAATGTGACCAAAAACCCGAATCTTATGACACCAAAGATTTGGTGGTTGAGTTTATCTATTATTTTTCAAAGACTTAAATTGTCACAAAACTGAAAAAGAACTGTCATAGAACTCTCATCCATGGGGCCTAGGTTCCCGGCATCGCTCGAGCATTCAAGCGCTCGGCGAACATCTGCAAACCTTGACATTCAAAGGGAGTGGTCAAGTGAAATTTACGACCCTCGTTAGCGCAACTGCTCTGGCTGTTGCTTCCACTGCATTCGTTGGCGCAGCTCAGGCTCGCGACCAGGTTCAGGTTGCCGGTTCTTCTACGGTTCTGCCTTACGCTTCCATCGTTGCCGAGGCATTCGGTGAAAACACCGATTTTCCAACACCGGTTGTTGAATCCGGTGGTTCTTCTGCCGGTCTGAAGCGCTTCTGCGAAGGTGTTGGTGAAAACACCATTGATGTTGCCAACGCTTCGCGCAAGATCCGCGAAAAAGAAATCAAGGCATGCGCGGAAAACGGTGTTAAGGACATCATCGAAGTTCGCATCGGTTACGATGGGATCGTTTTTGCGTCTCAGAAAAACGGCCCGGCATTCACTGCTTTCCAGCCGGCTGACATCTTCAACGCCCTCGGCTCGAAGGTTCTGAAAGACGGTGAACTCGTCGACAACCCGCACAACACTTGGGCTGAGTTCAATTCCGACCTTCCGGCTGTTGAAATCGCTGCCTTCATTCCGGGTACCAAGCACGGCACCCGCGAAGTCTTCGAAGAAAAGGTCCTGGCTGTAGGATGTGAAGCAACCGGTGCCCTGCAGGCCATGATCGACAGTGGCATGTCCGAGGACGACGCTGAAGACGCTTGCATCGACGTTCGTGCTGACGGCAAGTCCACCGATATCGACGGCGATTACACCGAGACCCTCGCTCGCATCGACTCCAACCCGAACGGCATCGGTGTCTTCGGTCTGGCGTTCTACGAGAACAACACCGACAAGCTGAAAGTGGCCACAATGGGCGGGATCGCTCCGTCCACCGAGAGCATCGCTTCTGGCGAGTATCCGGTTTCCCGTCCACTGTTCTTCTATGTCAAGAAGGCGCATATCGGCGTGATCCCGGGTCTGAAAGAATACGCCCAGTTCTTCATCGCCGACGAGATTGCCGGAGCGGAAGGCCCTCTGGCTCAATACGGTCTGGTTGCCGATCCGGAACTTTCTGCCACGCAGGCATCCGTTTCCAACGAAGAAACCATGCAGTAATCGAGCCCCTACTCGATACACGGGGGCGGCATATTCCGCCGCCCCTTTTTCCTTTTTGGATCTTTTTAATGCCTTCCGGGGGAGCAAATGTCTTTGTTCTGGCTCATCTTGATCGTACTTGCCATAGCAGTGGCCGGATACGTTTTGGGGCGGGCGCGGGCCATGTCCAGCGCCGGGGGAGAGCGTCACGCTCTGCACTCCCTTCCGTCCTATTACGGGGCGAACGTTGCAATGAAGGCCGCAGTGCCTGCCTTTTTGCTCCTGATTGTCTGGCTGCTCGTGCAGCCTTTTTACGTCAATAAAGAAATTTCCGGATTGATCCCGGACAGCGCGATCAGCGAAGGCTCATCCCGCGGGCTTGTTCTGGCAGAGGTGCGCCGCGCCGCGCGCGGGCTCGACAACGCTGTCGCCAGCGGTGAGATATCAGAGGATTTCGCACGCAGCGCCCGTGCCGACATCAATGACGTTACCACGCGTCTCAAGGAAGCCGGCCAGATCGTCACTTCGGACATCACGCAGCCTGTTCTGAGAGCGGCGCAAAGGTACCGGGTTCTCGCAGCCACTGGCAATCTTTACATGACGATCGCCGTCATTCTCACGGCGATAGGCGGTGCACTCTGGGGCTTGAAAGAAACCAACGCGCAATTCTGGGCCCGCAATACGGTCGAAAAAGGTGTCAGGGTTATTCTGATCGCGGCGGCTTCGATTGCGATCCTGACGACCATCGGCATTGTGCTGTCGCTTGTGTTCAACACAGTCGAATTCTTCAGGCTTTATCCGGCCGCCGACTTCTTCTTCGGGCTGACATGGTCACCAAGTTTCTCGGGACGCGGTGGGTCTTCCGAACTCGGCATCCTTCCGCTTCTCTGGGGCACATTTTACATTTCCTTTGTGGCGCTGGCTGTGGCCGTGCCAATCGGACTGTTCGCCGCAATTTACTTGTCGGAATATGCAACACCGAGAGTTCGCGCCGTCGCCAAACCGCTGTTGGAAATTCTCGCCGGTATTCCGACCATCGTTTACGGCCTCTTCGCGCTCCTCACGGTGGGACCGCTTTTGCTTTCCGTCTTCGGTGATAACGGCCTTGGTATCATGAAGGCTGGAACGGCGGTCATGACTGCTGGTCTGGTTATGGGCATCATGCTGATCCCGTTTGTTAGCTCGTTGTCCGACGACATCATCAACGCCGTTCCACAGGCTATGCGTGATGGTTCTTACGGGCTTGGTGCGACGAAGTCAGAAACAGTCAAGCAGGTCATCCTGCCGGCGGCTCTGCCGGGTATTGTCGGTGCCATTTTGCTGGCAGCATCCCGTGCCATCGGTGAAACCATGATTGTGGTTCTTGGCGCCGGGGCGGCAGCGCGTCTGAGCCTCAACCCCTTTGAAGCCATGACCACTGTGACGGCGAAGATCGTCAGTCAGCTGACAGGTGATGCCGACTTTGCCTCACCGGTCGCGCTGGTTGCCTTTGCCCTGGGCATGACCCTCTTCGTAGTGACACTGGGTCTCAACATTGTCGCGCTCTATATCGTGCGCAAATACCGGGAGCAGTATGACTGATGACCGAGACGACACTTTCTCCCGAACCAGCCGAGAAACCGACCAATGTTCCGCTCAAATTCAAGTCGCTCTATGAAATCGATGATCTGACCCGCAAACGAAATGCTTCGGAAAAGCGGTTCAAGGCCTATGGAATGGCTGCGATCGGAATTGGCCTCTTCTTCCTGGTTGTGCTGACCTTTACGATCATCAGCGAAGGCATTCCGGCGTTCACGAAAACTGTTGTTCAGGTTGAATTCAGTCTGACGCAGGAGCAATTCGACGAAGCGGAAAGTCAGCTTTTCAAGACAAAGGCCTATGAGAAAATCTTTATAGGCGCGCTCCAGGGGCAGCTTCAGGAAAACGGTGTCAGCGTGCCCTTCGACGCCTCTACCATTGAACGTATTGTCGGAAAACCCGGTGGCACCATCAGGTCGTTCTTCACCGCCAACCAGGACCGGCTGGGAAGCCAGGTGGAATTTGAACTGGCGGCCTCATCTAGGGTCGATGGCTACATGAATGGGCGCGTCACGCGGGCGAACATGACCGACAGCCGGTTCCTGCAAAAGACCGACCTGGATCTTGTGGATGCGCTCGTTGAGGCGGGCGTCATCAAGTCAGTGTTCAACTGGAACTTCATCACCGGCGCGGATTCCGGAGTGGACAACCCGGGAGCCGCCGGCATAGGCGCCTCCGTAATCGGTTCCTTGTTCATGATGCTGGTGGTCCTGTTCCTGTCCCTGCCAATCGGTGTTGCTGCTTCCATCTATCTTGAAGAATTCGCGCCGCAGAACAAATTCACCGACCTGATTGAAGTGAACATATCCAACCTGGCCGCCGTCCCCTCCATTGTGTTCGGGATCCTTGGCTTGGCGGTCTTCATTCAGTTCATGCACCTGCCGCAATCGGCACCGCTGGTCGGTGGTCTGGTGCTGACGCTGATGACACTTCCGACGATCATTATCTCAACGCGCGCTTCGCTGAAGGCGGTTCCTCCGAGCATTCGCGATGCAGCGCTGGGGATCGGTGCGTCGAAGATGCAGGCAACATTCCACCACGTGCTGCCCCTGGCAATGCCGGGTATCCTAACCGGAACGATCATCGGTTTGGCCCAGGCGCTTGGTGAAACGGCTCCGCTTCTGCTGATCGGCATGGTTGGTTTTGTGGCGCGTGGCTATCCTGATGGTCTTATCGCGGGCTTTACCGAGCCGAATTCAGCGATGCCCGCGCAGATCTACACATGGGCGGCACGAGCCGACTATGCTTTTTACGAAAAGGCTTGGGGCGGAATTATCGTCCTTTTGGTGTTCCTCTTAACGATGAACATTATCGCTATCATCCTGCGTCGCAGGTTTGAGCGCCGCTGGTAAGGGTTGAACCGATGAACGAGATGCCGAATTTTGAACAGGCGACTGACATGACCGAGACC
>NZ_JAILWL010000161.1 GCF_025698965.1 Roseibium sp. | reverse complement strand
ATGGGAGACGCGGTTTTGCGATTGTTCGGATCGGTCTGCCGTGATGCAGAGACTTCTCAAATGGTGGTAGGCAGGTTGGGGGGCGATGAATTCGGTATCTACTTGAACAGAACCGATAGCGAGGTCGCCGAGACTTTTACCAATCAGCTCACCAGACGGTTTTCTGCGAGTTGTCATGAGACAACCAATGGCAGGTTGAAGGCGAGTGTAAGTGCCGGAATTTCCCTGGCAAAACCGGCGCATTCGATCGAACGAGCTTTGGAAGTTGCAGATCAAGGGGTGTATCGGGCGAAACGGAATAACCATGCCCGGGTCGTTGTATTGCGATTGAACAAAAGCGGCCGTGTAAGTGCGGTCGAAAATCAGGGTTACGGCAAACTCAGGACAGCTCCGCTTTGACAGAAATGCGCATGGATTTGTCGGACCAATAGTCAATCTGCGCTCCCGATAGAAACCTGTTCTAAAATTCCTTCCAAATTTAGGTGGCTAGTGAGCTAAAGACGGGTGTGCATTTTTCCCGAGGCTGCTAAAAGGACCCCGCTGTGCCTGCTACGCCGAGTGGGATGCGGCCGATATTGTCAACTCGCAAGGAACCGCGCCATGGAGGAATTCCATAAAATCAAACGGCTTCCGCCGTATGTTTTTGAACAGGTCAACCGTCTTAAGGCGAAGGCGCGCGCGGCAGGAGCGGACATTATCGACCTTGGCATGGGCAATCCGGATTTGCCCACACCCAAGCATATTGTAGATAAACTGACGGAAGTGGTTCAGGACCCGCGGACACACAGGTATTCCGCTTCCAAAGGCATTCACGGTTTGCGCAAGGCCCAGGCTGCCTATTACGGGCGTCGCTTCGGTGTGAAACTGGATCCCGATACCCAAGTCATTGCAACGCTCGGTTCCAAGGAAGGCTTTGCCAATATGGCCCAGGCCATCTCTGCGCCGGGTGATGTCATACTGAGTCCAAATCCAAGCTACCCGATCCACACTTTCGGGTTTCTTATGGCCGGTGCATCGATCCGGAACATCCCGGCTGAACCGGGAACGGAGTTTTTTGATGCGCTTGAGCGGGCCGTGATCCATTCCGTACCGAAGCCGATTGCAATTATTCTGTGCTATCCGGCCAATCCGACTGCCTATTGCGCCGACCTCGACTTCTACAAGGACGTCGTTGCCTTCGCACGTAAGCACAACATTTTCATCTTGTCCGATCTTGCCTATTCGGAAATTTACTTCGGCGACACTCCGCCACCTTCCGTGTTGCAGGTTCCCGGGGCCATGGATGTGACGGTGGAATTCACATCGCTGTCCAAGACGTTTTCAATGCCTGGTTGGCGTATGGGATTTGCTGTCGGAAACGAGCGATTGGTTTCCGCCTTGTCTCGGGTCAAGTCTTATCTAGACTACGGAGCTTTCACGCCTATTCAAGTGGCAGCGACGGCTGCGCTCAATGGCCCGGAAGACTGCATCAGCGAAACCCGCGCGGTCTACAGGAAACGACGTGACGTGGTCGTCGACAGCTTTGGCAGGGCAGGGTGGGACATCCCGGCACCTGAGGCCAGCATGTTCTGCTGGGCACCAATTCCCGAAAAATTCCGGGCTCTTGGAAGCCTTGAGTATTCCAAGCTGCTGTTGGAGCGGGCTGAGGTCGCAGTCGCACCCGGTATCGGTTTTGGTGAACACGGCGATGAGTACGTTCGCATCGGATTGGTGGAAAACGAACAAAGGCTGCGTCAGGCGGCGAGAAATATTCGCCGCTTCCTTGAAACTGCGGACCAAAAGCTGCACAACGTCATCCCGCTCGAGAAATCTGGCTGAATAGAACTGGACAATATTCCTGATGGGTGAAGCATTGAAAGTTGGCATTGCTGGACTGGGTACCGTTGGGGCATCAGTCGTACAGCTCTTGGCCAAACACGGCGAGCAGATTGCACGGAAGTCCGGACGTTCTTTAACTGTAACAGCTGTCAGCGCACGCGATCAGTCCAAGGATCGTGGGTTTGATGTTTCTGCCTTTGACTGGTTCACAGACCCGGTTGAACTGGCAAAAACAGCAGATATCGATATCTATGTTGAGCTTATCGGCGGTGATAACGGCGCTGCCGAGGATAGTGTGCGCGCCGCACTTTCAAGAGGTGTGCACGTCGTTACAGCCAACAAGGCACTTTTGGCCAGACATGGTGTCGACCTTGCCATGATTGCCGAAGCGAATAATGCCTGTCTGAATTATGAGGCTGCGGTTGCCGGGGGCATTCCGATTGTCAAAGCGCTTCGCGAGTCGATGTCCGGCAACGACATCAGCCGTGTTTATGGAATTCTCAACGGTACCTGTAACTACATCCTGACCCGGATGGAGGCCGATGGTATCAGCTTTGAAGACTGCCTGGCCGATGCTCAGCGTCTTGGATACGCCGAAGCGGATCCGACCTTTGATATCGAAGGGAACGATACGGCTCACAAACTTGCTATCCTGACCAGCCTTGCGTTCGGCACGAAAATATCCAGCGACGATATTTATATGGAAGGCATTACTTCCATAACGACAGCAGATATTCAGGCCGCAAATGAACTTGGTTTTCGCATCAAGCTTCTGGGTGTCGCTCAGCGTACGGAAACCGGTATTGAGCAGCGTGTTCATCCGACAATGGTGCCAAAGACATCCGCTATCGCGCGTATTGACGGCGTTCTGAATGCGGTCGCTGTAGACGGCGACTATGTCGGCGAGATCGTTCTGGCTGGGCCGGGAGCAGGTGGCAATGCAACTGCATCGTCTGTGGTCGCTGATATCGCCGATGTTGCACGTGGTGATGAAACGCCGGTTCTTGGAATGCCTGCGGTGGACCTCAAGGACTACCAGCGTGCCCGCATGAGGCTGCATGAGGGTGGCTACTATATCCGCCTGTCTGTTTTTGATCGGCCAGGTGCATTTGCGGAAATTGCGCGATGCATGGGCGAGGCTGGAATTTCGCTGGAGTCCATTGTCCAGAAACGTCACGCGAACTTGGAGGCACCGGCACAATTCGATGCCGACGTGCCTCAACCTGTCATCTTGATCACGTATGAAACCACCGAAGTTGCGATCAAGGAAGCCTTGGATGTGATCATGTCCAAGGGAGTTGTTGCTGAACAACCGCAGATGATCCGCATCGAGAAACTGAATTGAAGTTAAGTGTACCCGCCAAGGCGCCTGGCGGGAGGAGAGACTGGAGATGTTGATGTCCAATACTGAAAATCAACCGTCGAGCGGCCTGGACCGCATCCTGACGCTGGAACTGGCACGCGTCAGTGAGCGGGCAGCGGTGTCGGCAGCCAGGTTGCGCGGTCACGGCGACGAAATGGCGGCTGATCAGGCCGCGGTCGATGCCATGCGGCGGGAATTGAACCGCCTGCCGATTGACGGAACGGTTGTGATTGGTGAAGGCGAACGCGACGAAGCTCCGATGCTCTATATCGGCGAAAATGTCGGCACCAAGCAGGGACCCAAAGTCGATATCGCCCTCGACCCTCTGGAAGGCACGACAATTTGTGCCAAGAACCTCCCGAATTCTCTGGCTGTGATTGCGCTGGCTCCGGAAGGCGACCTGCTCAATGCTCCCGACAGCTACATGGACAAGATCGCAATCGGACCGGGCTATCCCGCCGGACTGATTGATCTGGACGCGTCGATTGCCGACAATATCGCGGCAGTTGCCAAGGAAAAGGGTGTCAAGGTCAACGAAGTGACCGCCTGCGTGCTCGACCGTCCGCGTCATGCTCGTCTGATTGAGGATATTCGCGAAACCGGTGCCGCAATTCGTCTGATCGGTGATGGCGATGTCGCCGGTGTGATCCACACGACGGACCCCGAAGAAACCGGTATTGATATCTATGCCGGCATCGGCGGCGCGCCGGAAGGTGTTCTGGCAGCAGCAGCCCTTCGCTGCATTGGTGGTCAGATGCAGTCCCGCCTGGTTATCACCCGAGACGAGCAGGTCGATCGCGCGCACCGTATGGGTATTGAAGACATCAAAAAGAAGTACACGCTGGAAGAAATGGCCGGTCCGGACGTACTGTTTGCTGCAACCGGTGTGACTGACGGTAATTTTCTTCAAGGCGTTCGTTTCGGCCGGAATCATATAACTACGCATACCGTAGTCATGCGTTCGTCCACAGGAACCGTTCGTTACATCAAGGCCCAGAGTACGGATCTTGAAAAATTCCACTTGGACTAAGACGGGTTTGAATGCTCGGTAATTCAGGCGACGAGGAAAGGCGGCTCGTTCTGGGAGTCGCCCGTTCTGCAAATGACAATGCCTGGCGGGAACGCCTGAGTGCGTCCGACTCGCGCGCCGCCATGGCAATTTCGCAATCCCATGGTTTGCCTGATGTCCTGGCAAGGGTCATGGCTGCACGTGGTGTGTCGCCCGATCTGGCTCCCGATTTCCTGGAGCCATCGCTCAAGACCTTGATGCCCGATCCCTCGACCCTGGTGGATATGGACGCGGCTGTTGCTCGGGTTGCGGATGCTGTTCAATCAGGCAGCAAAATCGCGATTTTCGGTGATTATGATGTCGATGGGGCTACGTCTTCGGCAGTTTTTGCGAAGTATCTTCAATGGCTTGGGTTAGACCCTGTCATTCATATTCCTGACCGGATCATTGAAGGTTACGGGCCCAACGGTCCGGCAATCGAGCATCTTCATCAAGGCGGTGCTGAGCTTCTGGTAACTCTTGATTGCGGAAGCACGTCGTTCGAAGCCTTCGACGCAGCAAAAAGGCTTGATCTGGACGTCGTTGTAATTGATCACCACCAGGTTGGCGAAACGCTGCCGGAGGTCAGGGCCCTGGTCAATCCCAACCGACAGGATGACCTATCCGGGCAAGGTCATTTGGCGGCCGTCGGTGTAACTTTTCTTTTCCTGGTCGGTCTGAACCGCGAATTGCGCCGGCGAGGGGCGTTCCAGGGGCAGCAACAACCCGATCTGATGGCGCTTCTGGATCTGGTTGCGCTCGGGACCGTTTGCGACGTTGTTCCCTTGCAAGGATTGAACCGGGCCTATGTCACACGAGGTCTGGCTGTAATGCATCAGCGCCGGAACTATGGTTTGACCGCCCTTGCGGATGTCGCGCGGGTCAATGGTAAGCCGGTGCCTTATCATCTGGGATTTCTGATTGGTCCACGCATCAATGCAGGTGGCCGCATAGGAGATGCGGCTCTGGGCGCAAGGCTTCTGACAACGGAAGACCCGCACGAGGCTCGGGCAATTGCGGAACGGCTCGATCAGCTGAATGCTGAACGGCAGGCCATGGAAGCCGTCATGCTGGAACAGGCCGGCGCCGAAGCGCATCTTGCAATTGAGGCCCGCAATCCTGCTGTGTTGCTGACAGGGGCCGATGACTGGCACCCAGGAATTGTGGGCCTGATTGCGTCGCGCCTGAAGGAAACCCACCGCAGGCCTGCCTTTGCGATTGCATTTGATGAAACTGGCAAGGGGACCGGTTCTGGACGGTCTGTTTCCGGTGTCGATCTGGGCAAGGCTGTTCGTCAGGCTGTTGAAGAAGGATTGCTGGAAAAAGGTGGCGGCCATGCGATGGCAGCCGGCCTGACGGTTCGAAGGGAAAAGGCGGCAGAGCTTGAAGCGTTCTTCAACGATACGCTCAAGGATGATGTTCAGGCGGCAACCGCACATCGGGAATTGAAAATCGATGCAGCACTGACAGTGACCGGTGCAACCCTGGACTTGCTTGAACTTCTGGAAAAGGCAGGACCATATGGTGCTGGACATGCCGAACCGGTCTTTGCATTTCCGGCGCACCGAATTTCCTTTGCTGATGTTGTCGGCAAGGGACACGTGCGAGCAACGCTCGCAGCTGGAGACGGCAGCACCTTGAAAGCGATTTGTTTCAAGGCGGACGATAAACCGCATGGAAAAATGCTCCTGGAAGGGAGAGGGCGGAACCTGCATGTAGCTGGAACGCTTTCGATTGACACCTGGCAGGGAAATCCCAAGGTACAGCTAAGGGTTCTGGACGTTGCGGATCCGCAGAAAATCCGCATGTAATGCGTCCGGAACGACTCGATTAACCAAACTCTAATCGTCTTTACCTATCCTCTCGGATGTCGAAGGAATCGTGAGGAACGGGCATGCGTGCTCAGAATGAGCTGTCACCGTATTTTGCTGAAATCGAACAGCGCACAGATAGGGCGTTGAAGGGTATTCGCGAAGTTCGTCGCTCTGCGAAGCTGACCGCCTTGCCGAAGGAACCAAGAACCGAACTGGTTGGCACAGGGTTTCTCGTTGCTTTCGCCACCTTCGTAGGCTTGTTCCTCGACTGACCGTTTCAGCCGTTCTTTCGTTCTTGATCTTGAACGAATGTCCGCATTATCTCTGACACACTGTTCATAGATGATAAGCGTGGCGTCATGTCGGACTATCAAATCGCTCTCTGGTCATTCAATCTCGGACGTGCTCCGGAGACTGTCGACGCTCTTGCCGCCCAGATCGAAGACGGTATGAAACGCGCCGCAGCGGGAGGCGCAAGGCTCCTCCAACTTCCCGAGTATTTCATCGAGTGTTGCCTTGCGTTCAAACCCGACGGTTTGAGACCCGATGAGGAAATGCACTTTTTGGCGGAGACAGGTGTGGAGTTGCGCGCACTTCTTGCTTCGTTGCCGGAAAAATACGGATTATCTCTGCTAGCCGGAACGATGCCGGTGAAGTCCGAAACAGGGATTACCAATACCGCCTTTCTATTGACGGCGGACGGCCGGGAGATACGTCAGGACAAGCTCAGTCTGACACCTTTCGAACAATGCCCCGAAACCTGGCAATTGAAACCTGGCAGCGTGCTGAAGGTTTTTGAGCTGGACGGCCTGAAAGCGGCGATACTTATTTGTCTCGATGTTGAAATGCCTGCGCTCAGCAGTCGTCTGGCAACGCAGGAACTGGATCTCTTGCTGATTCCGTCGATGACCGAAAAGCTTTCCGGTTATCACCGCGTATATGGTTGTGCGAAAGCGAGGGCCGTCGAACTCATGTGCGCGGTCGCAGTGAGTGGAACCGTCGGTGTTTCCAGGGGAACCACACA
The DNA here is from genome assembly GCF_025698965.1 of Roseibium sp. Lineage (GTDB taxonomy): Bacteria > Pseudomonadota > Alphaproteobacteria > Rhizobiales > Stappiaceae > Roseibium. Next base: position 4,960 of record NZ_JAILWL010000161.1, on the reverse strand, counting down.
AAACGATTCAAACGTATCGGGTGCAGCACTCTACCTTCCTTGCGAGGAGCAATTCGGATTTACAGGCATCGGTGCCGAAATATCACCAACTGATGGTATGAAGAGTGAAGAACCGTTCTTGTTCGCGTCTGTTCCTGTTCAGCAACTGCGGGTGTTAAAGTCCGGAAATGCTGAAGTTTGGCCAGGTGCCTGGACCGCAGATCATGTATCGGTAACTGTGGATTAAGCCGCAAAAAATCCCATTAGTTCATAGGTGGGAGTGCACAAAGTGCACTTTTTACTAGACTGGTTTGACGAAACTCCCTATATAGCCGCCTAACGAAAGTAGTAGGTGCGGAGATGGGATTCGCGAGGTCGATACATTTGCAGGACGTTTCGTGGTTGCGTGGCTTGGGTGGTTTGTTCGTCAAACCGGCCAGACTGCAAATCGCTGCCCTGTGCTATCGGCCTGGTGAGAGCGGACCGGAAATTCTCGTCGTCTCGACACGCGGCACCGGTCGCTGGATCCTTCCCAAGGGGTGGCCGGAGAAAAACAAGCCGGCATTTGAAACTGCAACGATCGAAGCTTATGAGGAAGCTGGTGTCGTCGGAACCGCTGATCCCAGACCGATCGGGAGTTTCCGTTCGTTCAAGGGGCTTTCCAGCGGCCTTAAGATTCGTACAAAAGTGATTGTCTTCAAAGTGAAATTTGAAGAACAGCTCGAGACCTTTCCGGAGATAGGTCAGAGAAAATGTGCCTGGTTGCCATTGTCCGAGGCTATGGACGCTGTGGAGGAAAACAACCTGAAACGTTTCTTGCACCGCCATCAGTCAGATTTGACCTGATTTGATCCAACACCATCTGAATTCCTGGAAAAGCTGAAACGCTCGTGTCGTGTTTAATTGCGACGGCTTGTTGAACCGGCGGCAAATTGGATCTGATCGCACCGACATTGTTTGTATCAAGATATAACTACAAAAAGAGACCGACGGCGTGCTGACGAACAAGGATTTGAAACCCAGGACGCTGGACAAGGACCTCGACAAGATCGGATTTGTCAGCGACGCGGCGGAAGCTATGGGCCGCAGGCTGATTGGACCGGGACTGGCTATCATCTTCCTGGTTCTTTGCGCGGCCGTTGCGGCTATGCACGTTGTTTCGTCTGATCTGTCCGACGCACTCATTCTGGTCGCCGCCGGAGCGATTGGTGGCTATATGGCCCTCAACATTGGTGCCAACGACGTTGCCAACAATGTTGGCCCGGCGGTCGGGGCACGTATTGTCAGTCTGACAAGTGCGCTCGTTATTGCGGCAATCTGTGAAAGCGCAGGTGCTCTGCTTGCAGGCAAGGAAGTGGTTTCGACCATTTCGGGCGAAATTTTAGGCCCTCACGATGTTTCGGATAATTTTTCATTCATGCTGGCCATGCTGACTGCCATGGCAGCATCGGCACTCTGGATCAATTTCGCAACACTGATCGGCGCTCCGGTTTCAACCACACACTCTATCATCGGCGGAGTGGTCGGCGCAGGCATAGCGGTGAGCGGATTTTCGGCCATCAACTGGACAACGATTTCTACGATTGCTGCCACCTGGGTGATTTCGCCGGTACTGGGCGGACTGGTTGCGGCAACCCTGATGGCATTTGTGAATGCCAGGCTGATATACGTGCAAGACAAGTTGCAAGCTGCACAATTCTGGTTACCCGTGCTTCTTGGGCTCACAGGGGCAGTTTTCGCAGCCTATGTCCTGATCAAGACGAGCAGCCATTACTGGGAGATTCCGGAATGGGCGGCAGCAGGCCTGTCTGTCATGATCGGTGGAGCGGTCTGGCGCATTTATGGTGGAGTAGTCAGAGCGCAAGCAGATGTCCTGAAAAACAGTACCCGCTCATTGCGGGAGCTGTTCGCAATTCCGCTCATGGCCACAGCCGCACTGTTATCGTTTGCCCATGGGGCTAATGACGTAGCAAATGCCATCGGTCCTCTTGCAGCGATTGTAATCAGTCAATCGAAAGATGTGACCGACATGAGCCTTTGGATGATGGGGATGCTTAATTCCGAGATTCCCATTTGGGTGAGTGCGGTCGGCGCATTTGGCATTTCGGCCGGCTTGTTGCTCTTTGGGCGCCGCCTGGTAACCGTGGTCGGTAAACAGATCACCAAGTTGAGCCCGATCCGAGCGTTCTGCATCACATTGGCGACAGCAGCAACGGTGTTGACCGCGTCGGCACTTGGATTGCCGGTTTCCTCGACCCACATCGCATTGGGAGCGATTTTCGGTGTGGGCTTCTATCGGGAATGGCATCGGAACCGCTACGTGTCCGAGGGAGGGCAGCTCAAGTCCCGTAAGATGCTCCGAAATCGGGAAGAGCGCAGGCGACGCCTGTTGGTGCGGCGTGCAAATTTCATTACGATTGTGGCCGCCTGGGTTGTGACGGTCCCAGCAAGTGCTCTGCTCGCCGCCGCAATCTTCAAGCTGCTGGGGCTGGTAATCTCGTGAAATGGGTTGTGCCTAAGCGTTGGTACACGAAAATATCGCAATTTTCTGCGCTAATTCAGTCAAAAGCTTAGGTGGGAAAGAATTTTTTGCTCTCGCCCGTTGACCTTTCAGCGGGATGCTTTTAGGCAAGCGCCAATATCTACAAGCCATGACTTGCGGTTCAATCCGTAAGCGGACTGCGGACCTGCAAGCGCACATGCAAAACCTCAAGAAACCAACGCTCGACAAAGATCTCGACAAGTTCAGCTACATGGAAGAGGCGGCCGGGTCGCTTGGCCGTGGTCTGATCGCACCAGGGATCGCTCTGGTCTTCATTGTAATTTGTGCTTTGGGCGCAGGAGCATCCATGTCCGGGACACCCGGTGGTGTTCTGATCGTCGCGGCAGCTGCGATTGGTGCCTACATGGCGTTGAACATCGGCGCAAACGATGTCGCCAACAACGTCGGGCCTGCTGTCGGCTCGAGAGCCATGACCCTGGTCACCGCGCTGATCATCGCCGCGGTATTCGAAAGTGCAGGGGCCCTGATCGCCGGCGGCGATGTCGTTGGGACGATTTCCAAGGGCATTATTGACCCGAATGCAGTCGCTGACGCCAATGTATTCATGGCTGCCATGATGGCCGCGCTTGTATCCGCAGCCCTTTGGATCAACCTTGCTACCTGGATCGGGGCGCCGGTCTCGACAACTCATGCAATTGTCGGCGGTGTCATGGGAGCCGGTATCGCCGCTGCAGGCTTCAACGCCGTCAGTTGGACAACGATGGGAAGCATTGCGGCCAGCTGGGTTATTTCCCCGTTCCTTGGTGGTCTGATTGCCGCGGCATTCCTCGCTTTTATCAAGGTTTTCATTATCTACCAGGATGACAAGATTGCGGCTGCACGTCGTTGGGTTCCGGTGCTCATTGGGGTCATGGCTGGAACATTTTCCAGCTATCTTGCCCTCAAGGGACTGAAAAAGGTCATGAAAATCGACATGCCAACTTCCCTGCTGATTGGTGCGGCGATCGGTTTTGCTGCCTGGTACATTGTACGTCCCGTCATTCGGCGCCAATCTGAAGGACTGGAGAACCGGAATCAGTCCCTGCGCATTCTGTTCTCGGTCCCTCTGGTTTGCTCAGCGGCGCTGCTGTCGTTTGCCCATGGGGCAAATGACGTTGCCAACGCTGTGGGCCCGTTGGCTGCAATTGTGCATACCGCACAGATCGGGGAAGTTGTTGCCAAGGTCAGCATTCCGCTCTGGGTGATGGCTGTCGGCGCATTCGGAATTTCCTTCGGCCTGCTGCTGTTCGGACCGAAACTCATCAACATGGTCGGGCAGCAGATTACGAAACTCAATCCGATGCGGGCCTATTGCGTTTCGTTGTCCGCAGCAATCACCGTTATCATCGCATCCGGTCTCGGGCTGCCTGTCAGTTCGACACACATTGCTGTGGGGGCCGTATTTGGCGTTGGCTTTTTCCGTGAATGGTATACCGAGCGCTCCAGCCGGCGTCTGTCATATGTGAACAAAAGACAAAGCGCCGGGCAAACAAAAGTCCGCCCGGTCCGTAATCGTGAAGACCAGTCCCGCCGGCACCTTGTGCGGCGGGCGCATTTCATGACGATTATCGCAGCCTGGGTCATTACCGTGCCTGCTGCGGCCATGTTGTCCGCTGCGCTCTATTTTTCAATCGTAAAGCTGATTTCCTAGGCCGCGTGAACGAATTGGTTTTGGGGGTGTCGCGTGTCGCATTGGGACGCGAACAGAAGGGACAAGAAGCCCCGTATTGATGTACGGCGAGCTTTCCGGCCCCCCAAGACCCAAATGGGCCGCGTCCATCGTGATTCTGAGAAAGAATGTCCATTTCGGCGTCGCAAAAACCTGAACGGGAGAGACCCTTTCTGCTATTCACCCCAGGAACTGGACGAAATTTTTTTTATCCACATTCCGAACCAATCCCGTCCACACAGCCTTGTCAGCGCGGCAAAAGACTTGATGGTTCAAGCGACAGGTGAGCCCATACCGGAAGGTGGTCCGAGGCGACGCGTGCAGTTTTTGATTTGTGAACGCCAGCTTGCCGAACGGTGAATTCAGGGCTGGTAATGATCCTGTCGAGACTACCGACTGGGAGCAAACTGGGAAAGCTGCGTCCTGGAGTTGTCACTTCGTAGCGTTCTTCAAACAGTCGAATACTGTCGGCTGAATTCCGCCACTCGTTCAGGTCACCAATCAGGACTGTCGGCAGATAGTCCAGATGCTCGTGAAGCTGATGCATGAGCGAGTTGATCTGCTTCTTGCGGAAGTGCCCGACAAGGCTCAGATGCATGGCGGCGACGCGGATCTTCTCACCTCCGATACCCAGATCGACAGCAACCGCTCCCCTTGGCTCAAGTTTGGGAAGGTCGATCCTGCGGTGGCTCAGAATTTCGATATTGTCCCTGACCAGGATTGCATTGCCGTGCCAGCCAAGGCTTCGTTCTCTGGTCGCGAAGGGAACC
>NZ_JAILWL010000160.1 GCF_025698965.1 Roseibium sp. | reverse complement strand
TGCCAGTTTCTTCATCAAATTCTCCTCCCCGAGGTTTTGAAATCGCGCTCCCTGCGCAATATTCGATCTGATATACCAGATCTAATATTGCGCTGCAATTATTTTCTGGTATCTTGCTTCAAACTAGAGAAGGCACGGTGCGAGACTTATGGACAGCACAACGATCAAACGACCAGCGGCGCTGAGCGAAGGTGCAGCGGACGCAATTCGAAATGCCATAATCCAGGGCGAGTTCGGGCTTGGAGAGGCTCTGCCGGAGGTGCAATTGACCCGGCGCCTCGGGATCAGCAAGACACCGATCCGAGAAGGTTTGTCCCTTCTCTCAAGAGAAGGGTTGGTGACCAGCTTTCCTCAACGCGGTTTTTTTGTGTTCACCCTGAAACGCGAATGTGTAACCCAGCTCTGCGATTTCAGGCATGCGATGGAGACCCTCGCCCTGGACATGGCCCTTCGTCACAACCGGGATCGTCTGATTGCTGATCTGGAGGCTATTTGCGCGGAAATGCAAACGGCGCATGAGAACGGCAACTTCAAGCGCTACCTGGAACTTGATACCGCCTTCCATGCGGCATTTTTCGACCGAGCCGAAAACCCTTATGTGAAAGCTTCCTATCAGATGGCGGCAAGCAAGGTGGCGACGATACGGACGCATCTCTCGCGCGGACACCTTCGAACGGATTTGTCGCTGGCCGAACATACCGACATCTTGCATGCCCTGAAGGTCGGAAAGGATCGCAAGGCCCGAGCTGTGCTGAAAAAACAGATTTATCGAGGCGAGCAAGTCTATGAAGAGCTGGTCACAGAACCAAACGGATAAGCGAACTGAGTTTTCGATACGTGCCAGTCAATTCGTGAACCATTCGACCGACATGAGCGAACCAAATAGCTCCAAAATCACCAGAAAGGATTGCCCTTGGGCACATTCGGATTTGCCAGTCTGCCATATGCAATGGCGGGAATTCAAACCGGCTTTCCGGACAACCCGTCTCCAAATTCGCCGATGGAATTCACGCAATTCACGGCACGTTTCTACAAATCATAACGAAATTGAGGTTCACGAGATGGAACTGGATCTGTCTTATCCGTCGGTCGACGATCTCAGGCAGCGCGCAAGGCGCAGGATTCCCAACTTTGTCTTTGAGTATCTGGACAGCGCCACGGGCCGGGAACTCGGTTTGAAAATCAACCGCGATGCGCTTGATGCGATTGGTTTCATGCCGAGTATTTTAAAAGGGCATATCGAAGCCAATCAAAAGACCCGGTTTATGGGGCAAACGTTCGACTTGCCATTCGGTATCGCGCCCGTTGGAATGTCCGGGCTGGTTTGGGCTGGTGCCGAACGTTTGCTGGCAAAAGCCGCGGTTAGCCTCAATATACCTTACTGCCAGTCCAGTGTTGCCGTTGCCTCACCGGAGGACGTTGCTGACTACATTGGCGACAACGGTTGGTACCAGCACTATCCGGTCAGCTCCGCCAAGGTAAGGCGCGCAATGCTTGGGCGCATCAAAGACGCTGGTTTCAAGAAACTGATTATGACGGTCGACGTTCCGGAAGAAAGCCGGCGCGAACGACAAAGGCGTGCGAACCTGACTGTTCCTCCGAAGACTGACCTGCTGACGCTTTGGTCTATGGCCAAATGTCCCGCATGGTGTCTGTCTCATCTTCGGGAAGGCATCATGCCCAGGATGCGGTTTTTCGACGACTACGTGCCTTCGCGGGGGCGCGAGAGCTTTACCCACGCCGGCCGATTGATACGCGGTTGCCCTGACTGGAACTACCTTCGAGAGCTGCGGCAGGAATGGGAGGGCGACCTGATCGTGAAGGGTGTTCAACGTCCTGCGGACGCAAAACGACTTGTGTCGGAAGGTGTGGACGCCATCTGGGTTTCGAACCATTCGGGACGCCAGTTCGAAGCAGGCCCGGCCGTTATCAACCAGCTTCCAAAAATCCGCGAGGCGGTTGGTTCGGATGTTCCGCTCATCTACGATTCCGGGGTGGCCGGCGGCCTGGACATCATGCGCGCCTTGGCGATGGGGGCGAATTTTGTGATGATCGGTCGGGCGTTTCACTACGCGGTTGCAGCCTTCGGTGCAGAGGGCATTGATCATCTGGTTCACGTCTTAAGATCGGACATTCAGGCAAATATGAGCCAACTCGGCCAAGAAGACCTGAAGAAGCTCGCAGACTATCTTTTGCTTGACGGGGAGCCTGAATACGTTGAGGCGCGAACGCTGTCATCCAGCAGGCGTAACGGTTTCGGAAGTTAACCCACACCCGGACATTGCGAACAGAAACACGGAGAACACGCTATTTCATCGCCATATATGTTCGCAACGACCTCACCTCCGGCGCTACCGCAAGAACTGATCGACATAGTCTTCGCCGAGGCCGACATCAGCATAGTGTTTTCGGCACATGTCGATCTTGGTGAAAACGTCTTCATATCCAAGTGGTTTGCCGTAGGGGTCGACGTAATACATGATGCCGTTGACTTGAAAAAGCGTAATCATTTCCACGACATCGTCGGGAACGACGAGCGTATGGGTTTCGCCGGGCGGCTCATAGACGTAACCGCCCGCCTCGGCAACCCAATCATGTTCCAGGTAATGCCAGCGGCCCTTCAGGACGTAACCATGAACGGGGTTCGGATGCCGGTGACGGGACAGGACACCGGATTTTCTGACCCTCAGCAGGTTTACCCAGTAACCTTGGCTTCTGTTAAGACACAAGGGTCGAAACCAGACATTCTCAGCTTGAGGCACCCATATGCGCTCGTCGTCCGGAATCGCGGAAGGAACGACAATCTCATCCTGCGCGTCTTTTGGAAAAGGCAACTGGTACGGCATCCGCGGATCTGCATCTAAAGGCATTTCATATCTCCTCAAACCGCCGAATAACCGCCATCTACAGGATAGACCGCGCCGGTGACAAAACCTGCTTCTGCCGAAAGAAGCCAATTGACAAGAGCACCGACCTCCTCGACCTGACCCCAGCGGTTAAGCGGCGTTCGGCCCACAATGGTGTCGTTCCGACTGGTATCGCGCCGCAGGCCTTCCGTCATTTCCGTCTCGATCCAACCCGGTGCCACAGCATTCACCCGAATTCCGTCCGGCGCCCACTTTGCGGCCAGGGCCTTTGTCAGCTGCGCAACCCCGCCTTTGGACGCTGAATAGGCGGGCACCAAAGGTCCACCGAAAAAACTGAGCATGGAAGCCGTGTTCACAATGGCGCCGCCGGACGCCAGCAGAAGCGGGTACGCAGCAAGTGAGCAGCGCATCGTCCCGGTCAGATTGACGTCGATCACTTTTTGAAAGGCGTCCAGCTCATATTCCTTTTCGCGAAGCAGAATGCCGGCACAATTCACCAACGCATCCAGTTTTTCAAAGCGGGAAAAAAGTCTTTCGACCGAGGCGTCGTCCGTCACGTCCAACAGCTGCAAATCAATATCCTTGCTGCCGGAGAACTCGGCGATCTCTTTTTCGGAGACACCTGCCGAAATCACATGCCAGCCGGACCTGGACATGACTTCGGCCACACCTGCGCCAATGCCTCGTGTTCCACCTGTGATGACGACGTTCCGGTTCATTGATCGGCCAACTCCCTGAAGGCTGCGACGAAGGTTTTTGCGCGACGTGCTATTTCCTCGACCGAATAATCCGGTTTGTAAAGTGCAGATCCAAGGCCGAAACTGTTTGAACCGGCCCTATGGTAGTCAGCCATCGTCTCCGGCGTGATACCACCGACGGCTGCGACGATTGCGTCCTTGGGCAAGACCGCCCTCATCGCGGAAATCGCCCCTGGCGGCACCATTTCGGCGGGAAAGAACTTTAGAACAGATGCGCCGTGTTCCAATGCGTCAAATGCTTCGGTTGGCGAGAAGACACCCGGGCACCAATGCCCCCCCAGTTTTATCGTCATTTCGCCGACGCCTGGTTTCAAGTTCGGTGCTACGATCAGCTTCCCGCCTGCATCAACAACAGCTTCGACCTTGTCCGCCGACAAAACAGTTCCTGCTCCGACAACGATCCGATCGCCAAATCTATCTGCAATCTTCGAAATCGATACCAGAGGATTTGGCGAATTCAGCGGTACCTCGATAATCCGGAACCCGGCTTCAACGAGCACCCCGGCAACATCAATCGCAGTCTCCGGTGTAAGGCCGCGCAAGATGGCGATCAGTGGATTGTGCGCCATCGCATCGTTCCATGCCTTCATGAAATCAATCCAGCTGATTTGGCGATCAGGAAGTGGCCCCGCGCGACAATGTTGTCCGGTGCCCTTCGACTTCCCAGTTCTGCCACCGCCAAGGCGATCTCGTACCGGTCCGCCAGGTCTCCCCGACCGACAATTGTCACATTCTGGTCGGACTTAAGCGACTTGGCGGCGTATCTTACCTCCGCGCCGATCAACATTCCGGACAGATAATCCGCCGACATTTCTTCCGAAATCTTGCCGAACAGAGGCAGTGTGCGGACATGAAAGAGTTCGTGAAGAAGATTTCCTTTTGAGGACAATCCCGACTTCACGCCCAACCGGAACCCAGTTTCGTTGAACGGCCCGTCTTCCATCAAGCTTCCGAGGATCGTGTGCGACTTCAGCGTCCCGAACAATTCCCCGGTCATGTAAGTCATGTAGTCACCGATCCGTCCGTCCGAAACAGTGATCCATTTGCTGTGCGTTCCCGGCATGACATAGACACCGTCGCCCAGCCCGGCAGCTGACGCACCGACGATTTGGGTCTCCTCCCCCCGCATGACGTCCGGGGCGCCATCGTGTTCCGTGGTCATCCCCGTCACAAATTGCAGCCGAACGCCCTTTGACGTTTCATGCGTCACAAGCGCCGAAGCGAGTTCGTCAATGCCCGAAGGAACCTGAACATAAGGCGTTTCCACCCAGCCATTTCGGCTTGTAATCATGCCGGAGGCAATGATGGGCAAAGTCTTCTCAGCGAGCCAGACCTGCAGAAGGTCATGGAAGACCGAGTCAAAGTCTCGGTCCTCCACGTGCATGATTCCCAGGGAGGTGGAAATCACGTCCAATACTTCGCCGTCCATTCCGATCAAAAAAGCGCGCAGGGAAGATGTCCCCCAGTCCATTCCGATCAGAGCGGCGTCAGATACGGCCGAATTCATTTAGCAAATCCTCGACGGTCTTACCTTTTGCAACCCACTTGCGGGTTTCCTCTTCCCTATCTGCCTGCTCCTGTGCCTGCCTGACGGCCTCTTCGGCCCGCTCCAGCGGAACAACAGTAACGCCCATCAGATCGGCCACGATGAAATCGCCCGGCTTGACGACGATGCCCCCGCACTGGATCGGAACATTGATGGAGAGCTCTTCCTTGCGACCGGAAAACATGGTGTGCGTTCCACGCGGCGTAATTGCACGGGTCCAGATAGGCCAGCCGATCTCTTCCAGTTCGTCGGTATCCCGACCGGCGCCGTCCACGATCATTCCGCGAATGCCGCGATTTTGGGCCAATCCGCCCATCAGACCACCGCAAACGGACGTGTTCGGGTCTCCTCCGGCGTCCACCACGATAATGTCGCCAGGCTTCCCCATCTCCAGCGCCTTCAGAGGATCGACGAGATCTCCCTTGGACAATTGAACTGTGATTGCCTGCCCGGTGACCTTCGCCCTGAAAGCCGGCTTGATACCGCTGTCCATTACGCCTGTGCGGTATTGCACATCGGCAAAAACAGCCGTGGCAGAGTAGCATTGCACGACTTGATCGAACTTTTCCAGAAGATCTGGACGGCGTTCGAAATCATTGAATTCTTTAAGCATTCCTATTGTTCCTATGTTACGCGGAAAGACTCAGCGCCGATGAGTTCACCGGAAAATCCGGCTTCTGTTTTGTGAGAACTTTGGCGACTTGGGTCGCGGCGATCGTGCGGGCCGCCGTGATCGATTCCTCTGAATAGTAGGCTGCGTGAGGCGTCACCAGGACGTTCGGCAGACTGAACAGCGGGTTATCCGCCGGGTCCCAAGAGGCCCGTTTTGCCGGTTCCTCTTCCGGGTCGTCCAGGCCGGCCGCCGCCAGTCTCCCTTCGGTCAACGCCCGATAGAGCGCGGCGTTGTCGACGGTCGGGCCGCGGCCGGTGTTGACCAGGATCGCGCCGGGCTTCATCTCCGCGAACTCCGCATCCGACAGAAAATGACGCGTCTGGGGTGTCATCGGGGCTTGCATAAGGACATAGTCACTGCGCTTGAGTAACTCGTCCTTTGTGACCAGCTCGACGTTGTTCTGCCTCGCAAATGCCTCTGGCAAAAACGGATCATAGGCAATAATCGAGACACCAAAGGCCCTTGCCCGGCGAGCAATCGCTTGACCGATTTTTCCGAGCGATACGACGCCCATCGTCCGCCCCCGTATCCTGTAAACCGGCTGTCCGCTTTGCCAGCGCCAGATCCCGTTGTGGGTTGCCCGGTCGTAGTCGGACAGCTTCCGCGCAAGTGCAAGCCACAGTGCAATCGCGTGGTCGGCGACTTCCTCGGTACAATAATCCTGCACGTTGGTGACCAGGATGCCGCGTTCACTCGCGGCGTCGACATCAACGATGTCGACGCCAACACCGTAGCGCGCAATAACTTCGCATTTTTGCATCTGTGAGATCGTCGCCCGTCCGATGCGCGCATACTGATTGATCATGGCGGCGCAATCGCGCGCCGCATCGAAGAGGTCATCTTCCTGTTTGCTCTGCAGACCGACGACTTCAGCTCCCACGGCTTCGAGAATATTCCGTTCCACATCGATGTCGCCGAAATCGAAATCGGTGATCACCACTTTGGGCCGGTCGTCGCGCCAGGGCATTTCCGGAACATCAGACATAAGCACCCGCCGAATAAGTGAGTTCGTACGAATGGCTGTAAAGTTCGATGATGTTGCCGAACGGGTCTTCGCAATAGACCATGCGATACGGCTTTTCGCCCGGATAGTACCTGCGCACTTCTTTCATGCGCTGCCTGCCGCCAAGGCTCTCAATAACCTTGACGCGAGCCTCCAAGTCCTCATCCTGCAGGCAGAAATGGAAAAGGCCAGGACGCCAGTATTCGAAGGGGTTCTCTTCCTGCTTGGTGTTCGGAAACTCGAAAAGTTCGATACCTACACCGTCGCCGGTGCTCAGGTGGGCGATGCGGAACGATCCCCAGCCTTCGCCAAAGACGTCGTCACACATCTGGCCGATCGCACTGTCGTCGTGCTGGATCTCCGTCGGACCCATGATTTGATAAAAGCCAAACGCTTTTGTGTAGAACTCAACGGCTTTCTCAAGGTCCGGGACGGTAATGCCGATGTGAGAAAAGGTGAGTGCAGGCATAGTGTGCTCCGTTGTGTTTCGGTGTTCAGATAATGCTTCGAATGATGCCGCCCTCGACGCGGTAACCCGCGCCGTTGGCGGCACCGGATGCAGCAACAAACGTAATCATTCGAGCCACTTCGTCGGGCTCGACAAATCGTTGAATGAGCGAGGTAGGTTCGTCGTTCTGGAAGTAATTCGAGACGATCTCGTCGATAGGCTCACCTTTTTGAACAGCAAGGCCTTCGAAGTAATTCTGGACCCCCTCTGTCCAGGTCGGCCCTGGAAGTACAGAATTCACGCGTACCTTCGTGCCTTTGGTCAACTCGGCCATACCTCGGGTCAAACCCAGCATCGCGGTCTTTGTGACTGAGTAGTGGACCATCTGCGGCAACGGTTTAACAGCCGCTTCGCTGGCAAGATTAACGATAGCTCCCGCATTTCGCTTCAGCATGCTCGGAAGAATGAGCCGGCTCATGCGAACCGCACTCAGAACGTTGATATTGAAATAGGAAAGCCATTCATCGTCGGTCAGATCCTCAAACGCCTTGACGGAAAAAATACCGACGTTGTTCACCAGGATGTCCACCGGCCCCGACCCGGTTGCGAAGTTGAACAGCGCCTCAGCATCTTCGGTCCTGGTCAGGTCGGCGGCCAATCCGCTGACATCTCCGAACCGGCGGAGATCGGCAACACAATCATCGACTTCCTGTTCCGTGAGACCATTGACGATGACGCTTGCCCCCTCCCCTAGAAATGCCTTTGCTGTCGCTTTACCGATGCCTGCACCAGAACCGGTTACAAGGACACGTTTTCCCTGAAGTTCGAGATCCATGACCTATGCTCCTCGCTGTTTGGTGGACGACAGCGAGAACAACGCGCTGATCTTGCTCGAGAGTTCGTTGCGCCACATGTCGACACCGACAGCAGCGAGAATGATCATGCCAAGGACAATGTTTTGCACCGACGTCGGCACGGCATTCAGATTGAGTGCGTTTTGAACAACGACAATGGTCAGGGAACCGATAAGGGTCGCAAGCACATTGCCGCGCCCGCCTGCCAGGCTGGCGCCGCCGACCACGGCCGCCGCGATGGCTTGCAGTTCAAGCGTCTGTCCGTAATTCGGCGATCCGGAGTTCAAACGAGCCGACATCAAGATGGCACCGACAGCTGTCATGAAACCGGCAATGGCGAACGCATAGGTCTGCACACGACGCACATTGATACCCGACAAAGCGGCAGCCGAGGGATTGCCGCCAATTGCGTAGATTTCGCGGCCGAGCTTGGAATAGTTCATCACCACGGCGGCGAGACCGTAAAAGAACACCAGGTAATAGAACGGCAGCGGAATCCCTAGGAGCGACCCGTAAAACAGCGGCTCAAGGTTCGGGTCCAGCGAGAAGATCGGAGAGCCGTTGTTGAACAGCAGCGCCAATCCACGGAAGGCGATCAGACCGGCAAGCGTAGTAATGAAAGACGGAATGCGCAGATAGGCGGTTAGCACCCCATTGGTCAGGCCGAGTGTCAACCCACAACCCAGGACGAGAAGAATCGCAAGCGGCAGCGGCAGGCCCATGAATTTGAGCATCTCGGCCAGCAACATCGTCAGGAGCGCAACCATGGATCCGGCGCTCAGATCAATTCCGGCGGTGATGATGACGATGGTCGAGCCGATCGCAATCAGTGCGACGATACTGACCTGAAGGGACAGGTTGGACAGGTTCCCCGGATTGAGAAACCGGTCCGTTGTCAGGGCAACAAGTGTTGCAATGACAATCAGGGCGATCGCCGGGCCGAGCAGTTGCGCGTCGAATATTCGTTTCATGCCGCTGACTCCTGTAATTTGTGGGTTGCCTCGTCGGAAGACGCTTTCACCAGGTCGACATGCGAAAGCTCAGACGCCTTGGTGATACCAATCACGGTTCCGTGCTGAACGGTGGCGATCCGATCGCTCATGGCCAGTAGCTCATCGTGGTCTGAGCTGATGAGAATGATCGATTTGCCCTGGGCGGTGAGCTCGTTGATCAGCCGGTAGACCGCAAGTTTGGCACCGACGTCGATACCCTGCGTAGGCTCGTCGAAAATCAAAATGTCGGCGTTGCAAAACAGCCAACGAGCCAGGATCACCTTCTGCTGATTACCACCCGACAACAGGTTGATTGTTTTGGAATCGGCCTGGGGAGAGATCTCCAATTTGCGGATATACTCGGCTGTCACCTTGTCTTCGGTCGCGAGATGGAGAAATCCGGCGCGAGTAATGCTGGAAAGACCTGCTGCGGTGATGTTGCCACCGGCGGCGAAATTGGGAAACAGACCGTCAAACTTCCTGTTTTCGGACACGAGTGCCATCCCGGCGCGAATTGCGTCCATGGGGCTTTTGATCTTGACAGGTTTGCCGTGGATCTTCAGCTCGCCAGCCAGAAGCGGATCAACTCCGAACAGGCCAAGCGCAATTTCGGTGCGGCCGGATCCCAGAACACCGCCTAGACCCAGAACCTCACCAGCCTGCACCGAGAAGGATGCATCGGAAACGCCCTTCGCGGTCGTCAGTCCTCTGGCTTCCAATACGATCTCTTCACGCGAATTGTTGGTTTTTGGATAGTGTTCGCCGACATCTTCGCCGATCATCGCAGCGACAATGTTGTCGACGGATATTTCGGTTTCACCGCTGGCCCGCACCACCTGACCGCCGCGGAGGATCGTGACTTCATCGACAATCCGTTCCACTTCATCCAGCCGGTGCGAAACATAGAGAATGGCGCATCCGTTCTCGCGCATCCGCCGTAACAGCTTGTGCAGATGATCGATTTCCGACAGACCAAGTGCCGCTGTCGGCTCGTCAAGAATGATCATGCTTGCATCCGAGGCCAAAGCTTTGGCGATTTCGACCAGTTGCTGCTCGGCCACGGAAAGGTCACCCGTGATGTCTTCGGGATCGAGATCGACCTCCATTTCCGCAAGTACGGCTTTTGCCTCACGGTTCATCGCAGCCCAGTCGACACCGCCAAACTTGCCTGTCGGCAGCCTGCCCAGAAAAATGTTCTCGGCCACCGTCAACGATGGCACGATCGAAAATTCCTGGAAAACGGTTGCAATTCCCTTGGCGCGCGCATCCGTTGGGCTGTGAAGCTGAACGTCTTCTCCCCGGCACCTGATGCGGCCGGCATCGGGGGGTTGGACTCCGGACAACATCTTGATCAGGGTTGACTTGCCGCAGCCGTTTTCGCCCAGCAGTCCATGAATGGACCCCTCGAACAGCTTCAATGACACGTGATCATTGGCAACAACACCAGGATAGCGCTTAACAAGATCAATCACTTCCCAAAGCGGTTCTTTGATTTCAGAAATCGACGTCATCGGTTTGGCCTGGATACGTTCAGCTTTCATACGCAATCTGCTGCCGGCGGCATCCGAAGACGCCGCACGGCTGCCTTTCAAAAGGATCAGTAGGACTTGGATGGTTGCGGATAGAGCTTTTCAGGTTCTTGAAGCACCTGAACCACGTTGCTCCCGTCGACGATGGTCGTCGGGATTTCGATCCATCCGCCTTCAAACGTCCCGTCAAGGGCATCCATCGTGGCGTTCATGGCCGCCTGTCCCATCAGGAAGGGCACGGTGTTGACCGTCGCGGTGAAATTGCCTGCCGCGATTTCCTCAAGGCCTGAAGTGTCGCCATCATTTCCAAGGATGGTCAGATCACGCTGGCCCATGGCCTTGGCAGCATAGGACGCCCCGATCGCCATATAGTCGTTGGCAGCAAAGAGCATATCGATATCGGGATGAGACTGGAGAATGTCCATGCCCGCCGTGTTGCCACCTTCGACATTCCACTTGCCGTCGATGGAAACGACTACTTCGAAATTGTCCGCGTCCTTAATACCGTCAAGAAAACCGCCGACACGCTCGGTTGAGTGGTAGCCGGGCTGACCTTCGATGATCCCCACCTTGACGGGTTTTCCGTCGGCCTTCGCAATCGCCCAGTCGGCGATCTTGTGCGTACCCTTGCGCTGCGCGTAACCAACCACGCCGTGGATAGGGGTCGGAAAGTTCGGGATGTCGGAGTTGATCATGACAACAGCGACGCCTTTGTCGACCGCCTTTTTCAGCAAAGGTGCTGCCGCGAATTCGTCATGGGTGCCGAAGATGATCGCGTCCACGTCCTGTGTCAGAACGTCCTGGATCATGCCCATCTGTCCGTTGATATCGGCGCCGCTTTGCGGAGCAAGCATGAAGACTTCGACACCTTTTTCGGCAGCGACCTTTTTGATGCCTTCACCGATCGCGATGTAATAGTTGAATTCGGTTGCCGGTGGCATGTACGCGACACGGAACGTTTCATTCACTGGTTTGATCGTGTCCATTGCCGCTTGGGCTCCATCCTGGAGCGGCACGGACGCCGGGTAGTCACCGGCAACGGACGCTCCTGCACTCATCATAGTAACGCTAGCGCCCAATACGATTGATTTCATTAGATTTTTCATGTGTCTCCTCCCGAGGTGTTTGTGAAAAATCATCCGGCGAAAGGCGCGTCTTCAACGCCCCTGACGCCTGGTTTGACGGCGAACAACCCTCCAGAAGCAGGCTCTGCATCGAGAACCTCCCGGGAGCTCGCCAATCGCGAAGTGGTGATGAAAAGTGTGTCGAGATCAGCTCCACCGAACGTGCAGCAAGTCGGCTTCCAGACCGGCACTTCGATCACCCGATCAATGCTTCCGTCCGGAGCAACTCTGACCACACGGCGGCCTTCCCACTCTGCATTCCAGACCCCGCCTTCTGCATCGACACAGGAACCATCCGGCAATCCCGGTTCATCCCGCATGTCGCAATGGATTTCAGGCTTTCCAATCAGGCCGGTTTCTGTGTCATAGGGATATGCCCGGATCG
>NZ_JAILWL010000016.1 GCF_025698965.1 Roseibium sp. | reverse complement strand
CTCGACCCTGGCAGAAGCCCGGCACATCATCGAAGACTGGCGGCAGCACTACAACGCACTCAGGCCCCATTCGGCTCTGAACTGGCTCACACCAGAAGAATTCGCGAAACGAGAGCAACCCGTATTGGACACCGCGGCATGAAAATGCCATCTCTCAAAAACTAACTCGAGACTGGCATCAGTCTGGGGAGAGCGTCGTTGGAAGCGATCGAGATGTGGGGAACTTTCTCCCAGTGGTAGATGGAACCGATGCGGAAGCTAGCGGTGTTGATCATGTTCGTCTCCATCTCGTTTGTGTTTCGATAGGACGTAAACAGGCGCAGGTTCTGACGTGGAGCCATCACCGCAGACCAGGTTGATGTTACCCTTTCTGTTAGCCGGCGACGTCTATAACAAAGCCTCGCCGTAAGAAACCGCGGCGAAGCTCTACGGCGGTTTTTGGGAACGCGTTCAAAGTGAAACTGATACGGCCATTGTCGTGATCGCCGGCAATCACGATTCGGGGCAACTCCTTGGTACGAAATCAAAGCTCTTTGACCGGAAACGCATCCGTTTTACTGTCCTTATGAACGGACGAGCGCCCGCTTAACAGAAAGCTTTAAATAGCAACTCAAACCGCCTAGAGAATGGCCACCAGGAATAGTAGAGATCAATCTGCGTTTCGATAGCGTGACACTGGCGCAGATTCGATGCCGAGCCACGTCAAAAGCCTGGGGCTGGTGCAACGGGCGTGGACAGCAACCCCGCTGGAGCGAAACGATCTACCAAGCCAACAGGACTAACAGGCCTTTGGAGGCGGGTCAGAGCTTTCCGGTACCATGACGAAATCGAATGGCGAACGCCATTCTGTTTCGCCTTTGATGAGTTCGAATGATGCGACCAAAGTTTCCTTCACGCCGAACACCGTGTCATCAGAGATGTAGTCATCGTCGCCGACGAAAGTGTGGGTCACAATTGTTTTGTGGCCCGGCGCAGTCACCATGAAATGAACATGGGCCGGCCGGTATGGATGGCGCCCTAGATGACCGAGCATCTGGCCGACAGGCCCGTCGTCGGGGATCGGGTAGCTCACTGGCTTGATACTGGTGAATCGGTAGATGCCGTCGGAACCAGTGATGAATCTCCCACGGTTGTTCCATTTTGGAATTTCGCCGGGCTTCTGCACGTCATAGAAGCCTTCCGCATCGTCCGACCAGACGTCGATACAGGCGCCCTCGATCGGCTCGCCGTGGATGTCGATCACCCGACCTTCGAACAGGCAGCTCTCACCTTTGCCATCGAGATTTATGCTGTCGCCCGCTTGGTGGATCGGCGCATCTTTCACGTGGAAAGGACCTAGGACCGTGTTCTCTGTTGCCCCCGTCGGACGTCGATTGTTGATCGCGTCGACCAGCATTGACAACCCGAGCGTATCCGACAGCAGGATGAACTCCTGGCGTTCCTCAGAAGAGATCTGTCCGGTTTTCGTGAGGAAATCGATACCACACTCCCATTCCTCCTGGGTAAGTTCGACATCCTTGGCAAACGCGTGCAGGTACTTGACCACCGAGGTCATAACCTCTCTCAGGCGCGGGTTTGTACCGTCAGCCATGCGGGCATTGACGGTTTCGGCCGACCCTTCCTCCGTAAAGTACTTCGTCACGGTGCTTATCCTTTCCTTGAGTAGACGTGGGATTTCAGCTTGAATGCGCTGACCGGGGCGGCAGATGCCTGAGCGGAAGCAATTCGATCCCGGTTTTGTCGGCAAAAAGCCCCCAGAGCCCGCGGTGTGCGAATAGCATGACCGCGATGCCAATGAGCCCGAGCACGATTAGGTAGATTGTGCCGTAGTCAGCAAGGGTGCGTTGAAGGATGTAGAAGACGATCACTCCCACGATCGGCCCCGGTAGAGTGCCTACCCCACCGATCACGGTGATGAAGATCACGAAGGCCTTCCAGTCGACCACCGAGAAGGCAGCTTCAGGCGTTACCCTTGTGATCTGAATGAATAAAAGCGCCCCGCATACGCCGGTTCCCGCGGCTGTCAGCAGAAAAATCCAGGCTTTCAATCGGGTCGGGTCGACGCCGACAGAGCGCGCCGCACCGACATTGTCGCGAATGGCCTGCAAACCCAGACCAGCCTTGGAGCGCAAAAAGACATAAGCGGCTGCCAGCGTGCCGAGTGCCAGAACGAGTGCCAGCCAGTAAGTCAGCGCGTCTGACGCCGCCGAAGAACTGACGTCGAGAGTGTCCTTGAGCCACTGCACACCCCACATGTCCTTGGTGGTGCCCTTCGGCAACGATGTGCCGGTGCCCCCGCCAAGTGCCTTCCACTGCGCCAGGACCAGACGCACGATTTCCGCCAGGACCCAAGTTGCGATAGCGAAGTAAGCTCCGGAAAGGCGGAATGTAAAAATGGCGACCGGTACGGCAACGATCATGGCCACGGCACCACCGGCGAGAATACCCCAGAGCGGATCGACGTCCAGCAGAATAACACAGGCGAACATCGTATAGGCCCCAAGGCCGACAAAGGCCTGCTGACCGACGGAAACTAGCCCGGCAAATCCCGCCAGCAGGTTCCAGTTGAGCGCGAGCACAAGCAGTGTCAGCACGCCGAACAAGTCCTGCACCATGGCACGCGATCCAATGACCGGGACGACAAACAACATCAGGACGGCAAGCAGGCCGAAGCCGCGTATCATCATGGTCCGGAAGAGTGTTTCAGGCACGGTTACCCTCCTCAATCGTTGGCCCGCGGGAACAGCCCGCGCGGACGGAAAAGCAGGATCAGAACAAAAGCCAGATGCCCGGCGAGGATCTGCCATGCAGGATTGATCGCCGCTCCGAGCGCCTGTGCGATCCCGATGATGATGCCGCCCACGAGCGTTCCCCAGAGGCTGCCGAGGCCGCCAATGATGACCGCCTCGAAGGCGTACAACAGTCGCGCCGGGCCGATAGACGGATCGAAATTGGCGCGGATGCCAAGAAAAAGCGCGGAAATCGTCGCGACGACCATGGCCAGCCCAGTGGCAATGGCAAAGATGTTGTCCGGGCGAACGCCCATCAACCCCGCCGTCACCGCGTCGTCAGACGTGGCACGGAATGCGCGGCCAAGCGCTGTATGGAAAAACAGGTAATTCAGAGCGAGGATCACGACCACCGCCATCACCAACGTCAGCAGCGGCATGACCCCCACGGCCACCGGTCCAAGTGTCAGGGATTGCGCCTCGATCGATCCTGCGGAAAGCTTCTGGCTGTCCGCGCTGAAGACTTCCAGGAGACCATTCTGGATAACGACCGACAGGCCAAAGGTAACCAGGAGCGGGGGCAGGATATCATCGCCGAGCACACGGTTGAGGACATAGGTCTGCAGTGCCCAGCCAACTGCGAACATGATAGGAGCCGCGATCAGAGCGGCCATAAAGGGCCCGAGCCCGAGCGAAGACATAATGATCAAGATGACAAAGGCGGCCAGCACGATGAGATCGCCATGTGCCAGATTGACCAACCGCATGATCCCGAATACGAGGCTGAGACCTGCAGCAAAGAGCGCATAAAGCCCTCCGAGCAGGACGCCCTGCAAGATGGTGTCAATCCAGATCATGCATTTACTCCGAAATAGGCGTTGTGGATGGCGTCGCGGGGAAGATCGGCGGGGCAGCCTTCCAGGGTGACCCACCCCTCCATCATGCAATAGACACGATCCGCAACCTTCATCGCCTGGCCGATGTCTTGCTCGACCACGACAATGGCAGCGCCACTTCCCTTGATCTGAGGAAAGGAGCCGTAGATTTCTTTGATGACGACAGGCGCGAGACCGAGGCTGACCTCGTCGCACAGCAGCACATCGGGATTGGACATCAGCGCGCGGCCGATGGCGACCATTTGCTGCTGGCCGCCTGAGAGCGCTGTGCCTGGATGGTGGCGCCGCTCTCGCAGGACGGGAACAACTTCAAAGACGCGCTCCAGTGTCCAGTAGCCATTGCCCTCGCGCGCATGCGCCCCGATCAGCAAATTTTCCTCGACGCTGAGCGAAGGAAACAGCTTCCGCCCCTCCGGCACCATCGAGATGCCGCGTTCGAGTATTTCAGGCGCCGGCAGCGTGCCAATCGCTTCGCCTCTGAAGCGGACTGCCTCTGAAGCGCTCGGCAGAAGGCCGGTGATTGCACGCATCAGGGTCGATTTGCCAGCGCCGTTGGCGCCGATAATCGCAATGGTCTCGCCTTCTTCGACCTTGATGTCGACACCAAAAAGGGCCTGGAAGTCGCCGTAGTGGGCCGTCAGGCCATGGGTTGCAAGAAGCGGTTCGGTCATACTTCGATTCCCAGATAGATTTCTTTCACCTCGGGCGAGTTCATGACGGCATTGACCCCTCCCACCATCAGCATCTTGCCGAAATTCAGCACCGCGAGCCGGTCGACGACGGAGGTCAGCGCGTGCAGCACATGCTCGATCCAGATGATGGTAGTCCCGTGCCTATGGATGCCTTTGATTGTGCGGACGAGATCGCCACATTCCGCGTCGGTGAGCCCGCCAGCGATCTCGTCGAGTAGGATCAATCGCGGCGACGTTGCCATTGCACGGGCAAGCTCCAGGCGCTTACGTTGAAGGAGAGGCAGGCCGCCGGCGGGCTCTTCGATCACCTGAAGGAGCCCCGTGCGTTCGATGATGTCGACGCAAAAATGTGCAGCCTCGGACCTGTGTAGATTGCCGCCGAACTGCGCAGCGACCAGCAGGTTTTCGTATACGCTCAGATGCGTGAATGGCTGCGGTATCTGAAACGACCGCCCGATACCGGCACGAACCCGATCCATCGCGGTAACCCGCGTCACGTCGCGCCCATCGAACTCCACCGTACCTGCATCGGGTTTCAGATTGCCCGTGATCAGATTGAACAGTGTGGACTTGCCCGCACCGTTCGGCCCGATGATCCCCAAGGCTTCTCCCCGCTCAACCTCCAGCGTCACATCGTTCGTGACCTTGAGCGCTCCAAAGGATTTGGACACCGACTTGAGTGCCAGAATTGTCATTATTTCTCTCCAGGGGAGGATGGCGCCGACAAACAGAGCCGGCGCCCCATCGCCTCAGTGCAAGGCCTCGAGCGTGCCGCTAAGGGGTATGGGAGCGTTCCCGTTTTCAACGATTACCAGGTCAAACGCACCGTCGTTGAGACGACGCCACTGGCCTCCGACCAGGGGCGTCTTGGCGACATTCTTGCGCGCAAAGGGAGGCAAATTTTCACGACCCCAAGCAATTTTACCCACCACTGTGTCGATGTTAGTGTTCGCTATTGCTTCCGCCAGATCATCTCCATCTGTCGGATCCGACGCACGCTTTATGGCATCGGCCGCAACCTCGAACAGGGCATGCGTAAATCCAACCGGTTGCGTCCATTGCCGCTGTGCAGACGCTTCAAATCCTGCAGCAAGATCTGCGCAGGTTTCTCCAGTCAGCGAAGACGAAAACGGGAACGTGGGCGTCCAGTAAACCTCGCAGGTCAGGTTGTGTCCCAGGTCGCCAAGCTGTTGAACGCTCTCGGGAAAGAGCAACGCCTTGGCGACCGACGCAATCTTGGGATTGAAGCCCTGTTGTTTGGCTTGTGTCCAGAACGTCGTGAAATCCGGAGGGATTGGAATGCCGGTGAAGATTTCAGCATCAGCCTTTTTGAATGCGTTGATTTGGGCGCTGAAATCGTCCGTCAGATTCTGGTAGCGGCCCGGATCGACAAGGTCAAATCCGACTTCGGTAGCGGCTGGCGGCATACCGTTTGGTCCAGCCCAGGCATTGCCGTCTCCGTCATTGGGCCAAAGCGCGCCGATCACACCGTTATTCTGGATCTTGCTCCACATCTTCAGGAAGATGGATACGTTGTCTTCCAGCCCCCAGAAGAAGTGGTAGGCATAGTCGAAGTCCTGCCAGCTTGCAGGGTCGTTGGGATTGCCCTGCTGACCGATAAACCACGGCTGCCAAGGTGCGACCGAAGAGATGACTGGAATTTCTTCCGCTTCGGCGATTGTGCAGACCGGGTTCGTCGTCTCGGGTGTGGAGGCCACACAGATGAGATCAACCTCGTCGCGCACAATGAGTTCGCGGGCAACTTCAGCCGCCTTATTTGGATTTGACTGGCTATCTTTCACGACAACTTCGACATTCAGCCCCTGCTTGGCGGCGGCCTTGACGAATTGATCGATCATATAGGCGTCGGCTTCGGAAAAAGCCGAAAGCGGGCCCGATTGCGGACTGACATAACCGATCCTGATCGCCCGCCCCTGGGCAAGCGCCGGCATCGCCAATGTTGCCGTGGCCGCAACGCCGGTTTTGAGCAATGTTCTTCTGGTAAGCATGTTACTTCCTCCCTCTTTGTCTGCGGTCATTCCTCTATTCCGGCCGCCGCCCCTCCCAGGCATGCTCGAGCAATGTCCTGATTGCGGCTTGCTCGACCGGACGTGGATTCCAGTAGGGGTTCTTCGCTGCCAGATTGGCGGCTCGGTCCAGATCGGATGCGTCTAGTCCGAGCGTCCTCAGGGCAAGCGGCGCCCCGAGCCCTTTTGCGAATTCCCAGAGTCCACTGCCGATGTCACCGCCGAACAATGCGGCAAGATCCTTGAGCTCAGCGGCTGCAGCTACAGCGTTGTAGGCGGCCGTATGAGGCAACAAAATCGCATGGGTTTCGGCATGTGGTAGATCGAAGGAACCACCCAGCGTGTGGCAAAGCTTGTGATGCAGCGCCATGCCGACCGTCCCGAGAACGGTGCCGCAGAGCCATGAGCCATAAAGCGCATCGCTGCGTGCATCCATGTCGGCAGGGTTCCGGACAATGGCCGGAAGCGCATCGCGCAGCGCCCGAACGCCTTCAACCGATTGCAATGACGATACCGGGTTGCGGTCTCGCGCATAGACCGCCTCAACCGCATGCGCAATCGCGTTGAGAGCGGATGTGACACTCATTTCCACAGGAAGGCCGGTTGTCAGTTCCGGATCGTAGATCACGACCTCCGGCAGGACACGCGGATCCCTCAAGGTGGTTTTGACACCCTTGTCAGTCTGGCCCAGGATCGGCGTCACTTCCGATCCGGCATAGGTCGTGGCGACCGCGACATGCGGGCAACCGTTGCGATAGGCAATCGCCTTGCCGAGACCGATCGTGGAGCCGCCACCAAGAGACACGACGGAATCAGCGCCGTATTTTGCGAAGAGAGCCATCGCACGTTCCGTAACGTCCATCGGCGTGTGCATTTCCGCTTCAGAAAATACGCCGGCGGCCAGGCTGCCCAGGCTTTCGGCCAGCTGGTCCGCGTCGCTCCTTTGAAACGGTGTGGACAGTACCAGGGCGCGGTTTGCTCCCTGTCCGCAAATCTCCTCGGAAACCCGGGAAATGGTACCCCTGCCGAACACGATCCGGGCGGGGTTGATGTTAAATGTGAATTCTTGCGGCATAACCTGTCCTCAAGCTGCTGCGACCGCCGAAGCAGATTTGAGATCAAGCTCGGCTATCACTTTGTCGAAGCGTGATTGAAGATCGCGCGGTGTGTTTGCGGTTACCGCGACATAAAAATCTGGGCGGACCAACACGTACTTGGCGTTGATATCCGCCATCCAGCGCGCATAGACACCGTTACAGTCGGCCACTTCAGCATCGCTGACCGGCGCACCGACGGTTACGCCGAAGCCTTCGAGTTCGGAAAGCTGCAAGCGTTGCTGCTCGGTCAGTGCAACAAGGGGATCGGTTTCGTAACCGATCAGCACCCATCCGTACCCCACGGCCTGATCGAAACGGCCAGTTCGGCCCTTGTAGTGGACCACCCCCTGAACCGACAGCTCACCGGCATGTGCACTGTCTGCACACCATGCACCGGAACCAAGATGACAGACGTCAGTGGGCACGGGTACGTTGTTGCGTGCCTTCAGATCGGCGATCATCCGGGCGTCTCGTTCGGCCGCTTCGGCTTCGTCGCTAATGCAGATGATATTGCCCAGTTCCTGACTGAAATTGATGTAGTGCTTGGCGTGTTCCTTGCGCTCGCTCGTATAGGTTTCAAGCAGGTCCAGACCGCACTTGCCTTCAAGGATCGCGTTGAGGCGCCAGGCCATGGCCACTGCATCGCGCAGACCGGCACACATCCCCTCGCCGGCAAATGGAGGCATCAGATGCGCAGCATCTCCTCCGATCAGACAGCGACCTTTGTGCCACTGCATTGCCCAACGGGCCTGGAAACGGTAGACAGCTGCACGTTCAAGCTCGGAGTTTTCAGGCGTAAGCCCCCATGGCTCCAGAAGCTTCCATGCATGTTCCGGCTTTTGCAGTTCGGTGGCATCTTCATCCGGCAGTACCATGAATTCCCAGCGCCGTCGGTCTGGGTCGCCCTCGGAAGGACCGGGACCGCCGGGAACCACCGTGGTCGGGCGCCTGGGATCACACAGCTGCCACTGCGCAGGATCGTCCGGCCGAGAAGCGCAGTAGTCGAAGTCGGGGATCATATCGAGGATCAGCCAATCGAAGAAATAGCCTTTGTCGTCGTTTTCGATGCCAAGGCTTTCACGCACGAAACTATTGGCACCATCAGTTCCTGCGACGAATTTTGCCCGAACGATCTTGTGTTCACCATCGGGTCCGTATTCCTCGGGATTCTGCTTCAGTGAGAGGGTGACGCCTTCGCGGTCCTGGTCCAACGCAATGCCTTCCCAGCCGCGCAGGATGGTGATCGAAGGCTTTTTAGCTGCCATTTTCAGAAGTCGTTTTTCCAGGAGCGGCTGGTTGAACCAGTATCGAACGCGCCAGCCACTGGCCGACTGGCTCTTCCAGTCGACGATCTGCAGGTTCTTACCGTCGCGATTACGCCAGTAGTAAAGCTCGTCGTGGAAATTGATCGCCCGGTCGGATTCGGAGTCAATGCCGAGTGTGGCCAGGATACGGGCGATCTCATGGTCGTAAGTAACTGCTCGCGGAAGACCGTAGTGGTTTGTCCAACGCTCGACCAGCGTGACTTCTTTACCCTGGTTGGCCAGAAGGATCGCCAGCATCGTACCGACTGGGCCGGCACCGACGATTGCTACGTCGGCATCAAAGGGCTGCGCAATTCTTGAATCGGTCAACATGTTCTCCTCCCGAGCTGATCTCCAAACCCGGCGGCGACGCACGACCTATATGCGAGCCAGCCCGGCTCTTTAAAAATCTGCACAAAAATGAATGATCGTCAAGTTTGATTTATGATCACTTTTGACGAAAGTCCATTTTCACCCTCCAAAAACATCTAAAGCCATTTGAAAATTCACATATATTCTAATTACCTATCGCCAAAAGCGCCTCCTCTCACTTGTGACTTGGCTCGTTTCCGAATACAGTTCAGTTTCGAATATTGGAGACATCTGTGGCCCTACCCCCAACCAAGTCCGAAGGCCGTGTTGCGCGGCGCCAGAGACGCAATCAGAACGCACTGATCACCGCGGCGCGCGAGATCATGATGGAAAAGGGGGTGGACGCGGCGACCATGCTGGAGATCGCCGAACGCGCCGATGTAGGGGCAGGCACCGTTTACAATTATTTCCGTTCAAAGGACGAGCTGGCGATTGCGGTGCTTGAAGACCTTATGCATGAGCTCGCGCTACGGATCGAACAAGTGACAAATACCTTCGAGGACCCTGCCCAAGTTTATGCCTTCGGCATTCGGACTGTCCTAGACACGGCGACCGGCGATGTCCGTTGGGCCCAAATGCTCAATCGCTCGGAAGTGATTGCCGATGCCATGTTCCGGAAGATGGGTCCCTTCGCTATCCGGGACTTGAGGCTGGCGTCACAGGCTGGACGTTTCGAAGTTGCCAACGCCGAACTTGTCTGGCGCCTGACAACGCATGCACTCATTGGAGCCAGTTTAGCGATCACGAAAGGCGACTTACCCGAGGGTAGCAAGCAGCAAATCATCGCCAAACTGTTGTGCATGACGGGCATCGGTATCAATGCGGCTGTGGAACTTGCAGCCCGCCCTCGCCCCGAGCTCTCACCAGAAGGGACGATTGTGAGGCAGGACTAGGGCTATCAGGTCTGATCGGCTTAGTGCAGGACCCGCCGTACGCCGGCCTGGACCTTGAGAAGCGCAGGTAGGTAGCTCACGGCCAGGTCCTCTATGCTCGCCTGAGCCGCAGCCATTCCTGTGTTAAGCGCAGCCACCACTCGATCGCGACTGTTAAAGATTGGAACGGCGAGTGACCTGAGACCGATTTCTACTTCTTGATCAATCACAGCATGGCCTTGAGTGCGCACCTCGGCAATTCGGATCATGATCTCATCAGGATCGGTCAGACTCAGCGACGTGCGCGGGGTCAGGTCCGAGCGTTCAATGATGGCTCGCCCCTCCTCCTCCGGTAGGGCTGCCAGCAACACCCGTCCCATGGAGGTACAATGAGCCGGCAATCTGGAGCCAGGTGACAAGCCGATCGACATGACTCGCTTTTGCGCGGCCCGTGCCAAATAGACTATTTCTGTTCCATCTAGGATTGACACAGAACAGGACTGGCCGATCTGTTCGGTCAGCTGATCGAGCCACGGTTGAACGACCTGCGGCAATTGCAGCGAAGCAAGTGCTCCCAGCCCTAGCCGCAAGGCACGAGGTGTCAAGGTGAAGAATTTCCCGTCGTAATCCGCGTACTCCTCATGATGGAGCGTCAACAGGCAGCGACGCGCAGTCGCCCGGTCGAGGCCGGTAGCGTCAGCCACATCCGAGATCGACAGCCGGGAGGCTTCAGCTCCGAAGCATTCGATCACCTTCAGCCCTTTCGCAAGCGAGGCGATGTGATCAGTGGGTTTGTTCATAATGCGCACAGAATTGAACACCAGCTGAACAAATGTCAACATGTGAACAAATTTACTGGCCAAACTTGGTTGTGAACGCATAGAAAACTTCCAATCGAGGAGGTTTCTATGGACAAGACAATTTCCTGTCTGAAGGCAGCAGTTGCAGATATTCCGGACAAGGCCCGTCTGATGATTGGCGGGTTCGGCGGCTCTGGTGCCCCTATCGAGCTGATCCACGCGCTAATCGACCGGTTTCGTGCAACCGGCAGCCCAAAGGATCTGACGGTAATCAACAACAACGCGGGCAATGGCAGCGTTGGCATTGCCGCCATGATCAAGGCAGGCATGGTCCGCAAGATGATCTGCTCATTTCCGCGCTCATCAAATGCGGAAGCCTTCAACGAAAAGTATCTCGCTGGGGAGATCGAGCTGGAACTCGTGCCCCAGGGTACGCTCGCTGAACGCATTCGCGCCGCCGGTGCGGGCATTCCCGCCTTTTACACACCGACGTCTTTCGGAACCGAGCTCGCAGATGGCAAACCCACCGAAGAGTTTGACGG
This sequence comes from Roseibium sp., assembly GCF_025698965.1. Taxonomy (GTDB): domain Bacteria; phylum Pseudomonadota; class Alphaproteobacteria; order Rhizobiales; family Stappiaceae; genus Roseibium. Next base: position 17,539 of record NZ_JAILWL010000016.1, on the reverse strand, counting down.
GAAGTTGTATGTGCGAGAGCGTTGGCTCAGGGCCGACTATGCCATCATCAAAGCTCAGCTCGGCGACGCGCTCGGCAACCTCACCTATCGGCTCGCGGGCCGCAACTTCAATCCGTTGATGGCCATGGCCGCCAATCGCTCCATTGCCCAGGTGAGCAACCTGGTGGATCTGGGTAGCATTGATCCCGAGGTCGTGGTGACACCCGGCATCTTCGTCGACGGCATCGTTGAAGTTCCCCATCCGCGACAGGAAGAAGCGCTCGTCCGCGCGGGTGTGGTTTACTGATGATTGAGAGAAAACTATCAAACGCGCAAATCGCCTGGCGCGCGGCGCAGGATATCGAGCACGGCGCCTATGTGAACCTCGGTATCGGCTTTCCGGAAATGATTGCCAAGTTCCAGCCCGAAGGCCGAGATGTGATCTATCATACCGAAAACGGTGTCCTCGGTTTCGGCGGCGCTCCGAAGGAGGGCGAAGAGGACTGGGATCTCATCAACGCCGGCAAGAAGGCGATCACCCTCGAGCCGGGAGCGTCCTTCTTTCACCATGCCGACAGTTTCTGCATGGTGCGTGGCGGACATCTCGATCTTGCAGTTCTAGGTGCCTACCAGGTCGCCCAGAATGGTGACTTGGCAAACTGGAGTGTCGGCACCAGAGGCGTACCTGCGGTTGGTGGCGCGATGGATCTCGTCCATGGCGCCAAACGGGTTGCCGTCGTCACCGACCATGTGACCAAGGACGGCAAGCCGAAGCTGGTCGAAGCCTGCACCTTCCCGCTCACCGGTGTCGGTTGTGTCACGCGCATTTATTCGTCGCTCGCTGTCATCGATATCATCGACGACCGCTTTGTTCTGCGTGAAAAGCTGCCCGGCATGTCCATCGATGATCTGCAGGCCGTCACTGGCGCACCGCTTCATATTGAAGGTGATCCACTTGACCTGCTTGTGCCCGCTCTCGACTGAGGAAAGACCAGTGCAAGAAGTATATATCTGCGACTATATCCGCACCCCAATCGGCCGCTTTGGCGGGGCTCTGTCTTCGGTTCGCACCGACGACCTCGGAGCAATCCCGCTCAAAGCACTTGCGGACCGCAATCCTGATCTCGATCTTGCAGCTGTGGATGAGGTGATCTTTGGCTGCGCCAACCAAGCCGGCGAGGACAATCGCAACGTGGCACGCATGTCACTCCTGCTGGCCGGATATCCGGAATCGGTTCCCGGCACCACGATGAATCGCCTGTGCGGATCCGGCATGGATGCCGTCATGACCGCGGCGCTATCAAGGCTGGAGAGGCTGAGCTCATCGTTGCCGGAGGTGTTGAAAGCATGTCACGCGCTCCATTTGTCATGCCCAAGGCTGAAAGCGCCTTTTCGAGATCCAGCGAAGTTCACGACACGACCATCGGCTGGCGGTTCATCAATCCTCTAATGAAGTCAAAATACGGTGTCGACAGCATGCCGGAGACAGGTGAAAACGTCGCCGAGGATTTCAATATATCGCGCGAAGACCAGGACGCATTTGCCTTCCGTTCCCAGCAGAATGCCAAGACAGCAATGGAGAACGGGCGGTTCGCCCAAGAGATCACGCCTGTATCGGTCCCGCAGTACCGGGGGGATCCAATGGTCGTTGACCGTGATGAACATCCGCGCCCGCAAACCACGCTAGAAGGACTTGCCAACTTACGTACGCCTTTCCGGCAAGGCGGTTCGGTGACAGCGGGAAACGCATCAGGTGTGAATGACGGTGCTGCAGCACTGATGATTGCCTCTGGGGAAGCGGCTGCAAAATTCGGCCTCAGGCCGATTGCACGGATTCTTGGAGGTGCGACGGTCGGTGTGCCGCCCCGTATCATGGGCTTCGGTCCGGCAGTCGCATCCAGGAAACTCCTGACCCGGCTCGAACTGAAACAGTCGGATTTTGACGTGATCGAACTAAACGAGGCTTTTGCCTCTCAAGGTCTCGCCACTCTACGTGATCTCGGCGTTAGCGACGACGATTCCCGGGTCAACCCCAATGGCGGTGCAATCGCGCTTGGCCACCCACTCGGCATGTCTGGTGCACGGATCACCGGCACGGCGGCACTGGAACTGACGGAGCGAAACGGCACCTATGCCCTTGCAACCATGTGCGTTGGTGTTGGCCAAGGAATCGCAATTGCCTTAAAGAGTGTCGACTAGAGGAAGTTGCAACCAAATTCGAATGGAGGCAGGCGAAAGAAATAGTAGAAGGTGGCAGATCTGGGTGAGCTCAGTGATTACTGAGAACTGGATCTTGTCGTTTAGCAGAATATTGTCTCGTGCGATTGAGTTGAGATGTACCCCGGTTACGCCCTCAGGAAATCCGCATGTTGGGACCAGGAGATATTGTCACCGTGTTTAAAGTAGAGTTGCGCGAAGCCTCGCCATCTATTTTCAGACGAAGGCTTCACCTGCGTTGTTCCACTCAGCCATGACCTGAAATCAATGATTTCGAAGTTGTGCTGCTGTGCGGACGGCGTGGGATAGTACGAAGAGGATCCCGACAGAGGAAATTTTCGACACGAAGTGCTGCAGTGAACCAATCGATTGAAAGCACGGACCCGTTCGTTCTCACTTTCGAAATGGAAGATGGGAATTCGCGGCCCGGTTCTTCAAGCTTTTATGTGAACAATGCTCGACCACCGACATGACCTGACGTTTGGCCGCACCATAGGAGCGCAGCCTGTCGGTGAAAGTGTATTTTGGCGGCTAGTCCTACTTCTTCAGAAGTCGCAACAGCGAGCGCTTGGCAGCCTTGTTGTTTCGACGTGATTGAACGATTTCGTCTAAGACGTAGCCGTCTTGATCGACAGCTCGCCACAATCAGCCTTTCCGGCCATGAATTCGCACTGCGATTTCATCCAGATGCCAGCTATTTTTTGTACCCGGCGCGTTGCGACGTTCCTGACGCACATGCTTTGTATCGTGTTTCCGACACTATCGGCGGACGGTCTCATAGGAAACGGCAATGCCCGCTCGAGCAACATTTCCTCGACATTGCGCAGATTTGGATTGAAACGAAAATAGAACCAAACAGCACATGAGACTATTTCGTGGTTCTCATAAGTCGGACCGCTTCTGTCAAGGCAACGGCAACAACACAGAAATTGTTACCAAGGGAACAATTTGACAGGGCCTTTAAGGCGATTAGAATCAAGGTAGAAAGTTGGCACAAATTGTCTATTTTCCCGTTAAACCAACGACTTGCGAGAAAAAACAACCAAGTCAAAATGCAAGCAGATCGAGTGGGCTTTATGGCGGTAGCGGGCCTCCGCTACCAATTTCAGCTAAAACAATCCAACTTAATCAAGTATCAGGCGCGCAGCGGATGAACTAAACGTTCAGCCAACGATTAAGTCTTTCGTGAAGCCTTCTTCAAAGGTGTGCCCGGGGCAATCCTGTATTACTGCTATCAAAACAATCACTTTTTCCAAAAGTTCGCGACCCAGGAGTGCCAGATCCATCAGTGGATAATGGGCTTCACAAAACCATGACACGCTTTGTGATCAGACATCTTTCACTAGAAATGCACCCAAAAAGTCGCACTCAATTCGAACAAGTTCAAAGGGGCAAGACCAACCCCTAGGTACCGGCAGGATTCACGCGCCATTAATCGTTCCAAGGAACGGCTGAATCCTCGAGCCGTTACACCGGCAATTCTCGGCAATATCCTTGCTGTCACATGAGCAGACGTCAACCGAACTTCAAATTTGGGATAGCTTAGTATTTCCACGAACTAACAATTTTAGACATGAAGCGGATTAATGCAAAACCGCAAAAAGCCAATTCTCTGAGGGAAATGGACAGACTGAAAAACAAGGCGAACTGGACGGGGCTTACCTTGCATCGGGACATAACAGAACGGTTTGCCGATATCGCTGTCACAAAAATCAGCTACGCAAGGCACAATCCGCTCGGTTTCTTTATTCTGACCATGATGGCCGGTGCATATGTCGGCGTTGGAATCGTTTTGATTTTGACACTCGGCAATGATGCCGAGCCGGAAACGCAAAAACTGATAATGGGGTCCTTGTTCGGCATCACGCTGACGCTGATCATTTTTGCCGGGGCTGAACTGTTTTCCGGTCACACCATGTACATGACCTTCGGGTTTTTCTATCGCAAAATTGGCGTCTTGACAGTGATAAAGGACTGGATTGTCTGCTGGTACGGCAATCTGCTCGGCGCTATGATGCTCTCTTTTCTTGTCGTTTCAGGCGATAGCAGCGGATGGGTCACGGATACATCGTCGCTTGTTCACAAAGTGGCCGAGACAAAGATGAACAGCTCGATCCTGGAACTCATTGCCCGCGCTATCCTTTGCAATTGGCTCATATGCCTGGCGATCTGGATGTCGGCCCGAACGAAGAGCGACACCGCGAAATGCATTCTTATTTTCTGGTGCCTGTTTGCGTTTGTCGCCGCGGGATTTGAACATGGTATCGCCAATATGACCGTGTTTACGATTTCTCTCCTTGGAAATCATCCCGAAAGCGTGACAGCTTTGGGTGGCGCCTACAATTTGGCCTGGGTTTCGGTCGGCAACATCATCGGCGGCGCCGGTTTTATCGGTGTGGCGTATTACCTGACAGCTGTTCCCCTCTTCGGTAGCAAGCCAAACGAAGGTGACGACAGTTAGAGGAGCAGGAAGTGCACTGCTCAGTTCGAGCCACCAGGCATTGCCAACTTAACTTATAGTTTGGATTCGGTCTGTCCCGGCGAATGCAACGCGCAAAATGCAGACCGATCCGGTTCACCCATTAACGGATAGTCTCCACGCTGACACCGATGCCTCGCTCTGCCAGCAGGTCTTCAACATCCGCTGTGTTCAATGCAAAGCGATGATAAGCCCGCACTGCATAGGCGGTGATTGACCGAGGAAAGCGAAAACGCTCGGCCAGACTTCGGAGTGCATTGTCTCGACAACCAGCTTTCCGCGACGTCCGTCCAAGGTTCCATGTGGCTTGTCACACCTGGTAAAATGAGTTCCTATTATCCTCAAAGCGCGTCAGGAACCTGCCTGCCCCTTTCTACAATGACCAGAAAGTTGTGAAGGTGACACGATGAAGGCCGAACTCGCACGGATAATTGTAGGGCTGCTTGCCTGTATTCTGGTAGGCCTCAATTGCAGCATCGCCTGGTCTGCGGAAAAACGGGTCGCCGTTGTAGTTGGCAACACAAAATACGAAACGTCACCTCTTGCCAATGCTTCGAACGACGCTGCCCTGGTGGCCGAAGCGTTGATCTCGGCCGGGTTCACCGTCAACCTCTTCTTTGACCTGAAGAAGGAAGAGTTTTCCAAAATCGTCGAGCAAATGGACGCGTCCTTCGATGGTGCCGACATCGGCGTCTTCTATTTTGCCGGTCACGGTTTCCAGGTTGACGGGCAAAATGAACTGCTTGCCATCGACGTCGACACAAGTTCGGCTGGATCGGTTCAGGAAAAGGTGGTGCATCTTCGCGATGTCATCGACGCGGCATCAACCGGGCCAGAGGGCGGCCTCAGGCTTATCATCATAGATGCCTGTCGCGACGACCCCTTTTCTGATCTTGATCCGCGCTTTCAGCCGGGCCTTTCATACTCTGATGCCGGACGCGGTGAAACCTTGCTCGCCTTTTCCACCAGCGCAGGCAAACTTGCCCTTGACGGCCCTGCAGGCGGCAATGGTCCTTATGCCATTGCCCTTAGCCGCGCCTTCGAAGCACCGAAGGTGTCATTGTTTTCCGCGTTCCGCCGCATTCGGCAACAGGTGAGGATCTCGACCGACGGACTGCAGATCCCCTGGGTTATCGGTTCCGTGGAGAAGGAACATGTGCTGAAAGGCACTGCCGATGACCGCGCCTCCAACACGCAGATCGAAGCTGAGGATTACAACCTGGATACTGTGCTCTGGTACTTTTTAAGTCAGCATGGGACCGAGGAGGAAATAAAGCGCTTTGTCAGCCTCTTTCCGTCAAGCCGTCATGTCACGGCGGCACGCACGCTTATGCGGAATCTGGTTTCAAAAAAGGACAATGCGAACGATTCTTCCAGAAATCTGTCGTTCCGCACAGCTGCCATCAACCAGCAGGATATCATTGAACGCGCAAGGCAGAAGCGGCTCGAACGCCTGACGTTTCAACCGCAGACCAACATTCCCGCAGAGTTGTTCCGCTTGTGGCCGGAAGAGCTTCCGGATGCCGAGGGCGGATTGAGAAATATCGTCACGGCTTGCGACCTGCTGTCATCGCACCCTGCGGATCCTCAACGCGTGGCTCCTGCCATTCGAGACGGTCTCGTGAACATACGGGATGCCGCTATTTTTTGCGGTTTTGCACTTGTCAAAGATCCAGGCAATCCGCGTCTTCAGTTCCAGCTCGGGCGAGTTTTGGATATTGCCAGGCGCTTTGAGTGGGCCCGGGCCTTTTACACACGTGCAGCCGACAACGGTTACTCCGCAGCCCTGACCAATCTGGGCTACATGTATTACTCCGGAAGAGGCACTGACGTCGATTACACGCAAGCGCGCAGTTATTACCTGAAGGCGGCAAGTCTCGGAAATCTGCGTGCACGCACCAATGTCGGCACGCTTTACATCAAGGGCAGAGGCGTCTCAAAACGGCCAGACGAAGGCATCCTCTGGTATCGCCTTGCATCCGACATGGGTTGGGTGAATGCCCAGAACGCCCTGGCCGATCTGTATCGCAAGGGCATAGGTGTGGAGAAAAACCTCAATGCCTCAGCGGCGCTTTACCATCTGGCCGCTGAAAACGGGCAACGCGCTGCGATGAACAGTCTGGGACGCAGCTACCTTTCTGGCTGGGGTGTTGAGAAGGACAGGACAACTGCCCATCTCTGGTTTGAGCGAGCCATTGATGCCGGTGACCGGTTTGCTCCCTACTTTCTTGCCAAGGATCTTATGGGTTTGAAACCAGATGATGCAGGCAAGGTAACCATACTCGAGTTGCTTACCCTTTCGGCTGATCGTGGTTTCGGACAAGCCTATTTTGAACTAGGGCAGGTGTACTTGAAAGGTTCACTTGTCCGAAAAGACCTGCAGGAAGCGTACTTTTTTCACAGAATGGCCGAGCTTAAAAAACATAAAAAAGCTAAAGCCGAGATTGAAAAGCTCAAGGCACAGCTTGGAAATGACGACATTGCCGAAGTCGAAGATCGCATCAAGCAGCGACTGCAGCTTAACGGACTGTAGCGGATGGATGCCAGCACAAGCCCCAAGCTCGATGATCTGTTCACCAAAGTGAGCAGCAAACTGGACTCCAGAAACCCTGCTTACTTGAAGGTTCGCAGAAGTCCGAAGTCCGGAGACATCTCTCCGCTTGGCATGGTATCGGAGGCGGCCGACGCTTTGACAGCGGAATTGCGAAACTCGGAGTTGCCAGCATTCTGCAACTGGTTGCTGAAATCGGGAGCAACGTCGAGCGTATTGACCTTGAACGCAGCCGCCCTGTGCTGCATTCGAGCCGGTGAGTGGGAGTCGGCAAGACACCTGGCGACCCTTGTCAACAACACCGATCATCACGACCTCGTTGCCCAGCGTCTTCACGATGCGGCCGAGCTAGAAAGGGATGACCTTCATCTGCCTGTCGATGACTGGTTGCGTGACAAGTTTTGTGTAGCTCCCTTCGCTCAAATCGAAACCAGAGCCAATCGGGCAGTGCATTTCTGCTGTTCTGCATGGCAGCCGGTTTCGATCGGAAGCCTCATGGAAGACCCCAAGGAGATCTGGAACTCCGAAACAGCACAGGAAATCAGAAGATCCATCCTGGACGGTGACTATTCCTATTGCAGCCGATGGCATTGTCCCATGATCAGTGGCCGCCGTCTGAAAACCAGAAACAAGACACCCGTTTCTCCTGAAATCTCCAGTTTCCTGGCAGCTCGCAAGGCGTCTGGCTGCAAAAGCCCGCCAACAGTGGCCCACACTCCGGATCGCGCCATCCTTTCCCATGACCGCAGCTGCAATCTCTCTTGTCCGAGTTGCCGGACAGACGTAGTTCAAATCAAACGTTCGGCCTCTGCAAAACTCGACGATCTCATCAACGAAAAATACGCCGAATTCCTGTCCAGTACCTCCAAGATCAAGGTCACTGGATCGGGGGACCCCTTTGCTAGCAGACACTTTCTCAATTTCCTTCGACACTTCACCGCCAACAGTTCACGTGAGCGGCGTTTGCAACTGCACACCAATGGGCTCTTGCTGGACGAGTCGACGTGGAACAGGCTCGACTTATGGGGACATGTGGACAGCGTCTGGATCTCAGTGGATGCCGCGCGGCCCGAGACTTATTCTGTCGTCAGGCGGGGTGGACAGTTCGATCGGTTGTTGAAGAACCTGCATTTTCTGGGTGCCATGCGACGGGGTGGTGCCTTTTCCAAGTTGCGGCTGGATTTTGTTGTACAGAAACAGAATTTCCGCGAGGTCGGTGACTTTGTGAGCTTGGCCCAGCATGTCGGCGCAAACGGTGTCTACCTTTTGAGGTTGCGTAACTGGGGCACGTTTACGCCGGCCGAATTCGCCGTACACAATGTCTGCGACCCGGACCATCCCGATTTTCCCGAACTTCTTGCGCATCTTGCCGATCAACGCCTTAGAAGTCCCTTGGTCGAACTGGGATCAATGCAGCCTTTCGTAAGGAGGGCACTTCTTGAACGGCACTAGCAGCCCCCCATTGCCAACGCATCGTCTGATCGTTGTGGCTTGCGAAAGGTCCGGCACCAACTGGCACCAGGAACTGTTGAGCAACCACAGCACGGCTTACGTTCTGAACGATTTCTTCAACCCAGTCGGGGCCTTCGGACTTGCCCGATACAACGAAGCAGGCCTGAAGGCGATCCGGTCTTTCTTTCGAAATGAGGCACTGGAAGAGCGGTCGGAACAACTGACGGCAACAATCAGGTCCGACCCCGAGAAATTTCTTTCGTTTCTCGGGGATCACGCCAGAGAGATGGGAAAAACGGTTCTCTCCCTCGTGCTTTTTCCCGACCATCTGCCACAGATATCGGTCCGCCGGCTGCTTGACAGCGAACGAACCAGCATCGTCTTTCTCGTGCGCAACAGGTTGGAGCGATATGTCTCCCTGTTGAAAGCAAGGCAGCTCCGTATCTGGAAGCGCCGTGATACCTCGGATATGCGCGTAAAAGTCGACCTGCGCGCCTTTTTATCGGAATCCAGGGTGATAGACGACTGGTACAAGATGACGGGCGATTGGGCGTTCGCGAGTCAGTGTCCCACTTATTTCGTTTCCTACGATGGCCATCTCAATCGCCCCCCGGAAGAAGCCTATCGGTGCCTGATCAGGGTGCTGGAGCCGCTGCTGCCGCTTGAAATTCCCGAAAAGCTCAAGGCGACCTTTGTCAAGCAGGACCGAACGGACGACATATTTCGAACCATGCAAAACGGTTCAGAATTCAAAGACGATCTGGTTCGGCACAACCAACTGGACTACGCCTTGTCGGAACCTCACGTCCTGGGAGACCGGGCCTCTCAAGAAGCATAGTCTTCACTATATTCCAACTCGGTTTCCTCGATCACATCAGTAACCTCAACAAGCGGCCCTTCCCTCTTATCGATGACAAAATCTTCAGGAGCCGTTTTCAATATGAATTCAAAGTCAGGTACCCAGCAATTGCGAATACGGCTGATGCGTCTTGTGAGATAGGTTTGCCACGGCAGGTCGCAGAAATGCGTTTGCTGCTCCTGCTTGCTCGGCAGCACTTCTGCACGAAACCCTTTTGCAAGGATGCTGGAAACGGAATTGGCGTCGCTCACCACCACGACCGTGTGAAACGCGCTCAGATGTCGTTCCATTTCTTCCAGTTTTGCGTCTCTGGCCTGCTCCGGAAATTCGAGAGACCAGACCAGTGCAGTCGACCTGGATTTGGCCCTTTTTGAAAGCAGAAGCGCATTACTCTTGTCGGCCCCCGCGATGCGGCTGTAAATCGAAATCGCGAATTTCAGAGGGAAGCCATGTATTGTTCGGACTGGTGACATGTCAGTGTTTCCCATCGTGAAATTGCAACGCACCTGTTGGCAGACATCCGGTGACAGTCAGCAACTCCGAGACCTGGTGTGCGCCATGCCAAAATGCAGGAAGTCTTGCGCAATTGGCCTTCAGCTCATTCCTGATATCTGCGTCCAGAATTTTTTCGAGGCAATATTCAAGACCGAACGGGTCGGCTGCGTCGCAGGATAGTGCCAATCCGGCCTTATCAGCAAAGCTGCTCCGGGCCTCCTGAAGGTCCATTTCCGGTGCCGAGTTCGGCACGAATACGGTAGGTACCGAAGCCGCAATAAGTTCATGATATGAATTGTACCCGGCAGCGGAAATCGCGAAATCAAAGGCGTTCAAATATTGACCCAGCGGATACGCCACTCGTCGGTGATGACGTGGATGCGGATCTTCCTCAAACGCGGGACTTATTGGCGACCTGATCTCAACGAAATGCACGTTCTTTTTCTGATGCAAAACGGTTTCAACGGCCTGTCGGGCCTGCGACATGTCGTAATTTCGCTCGGACCCCAGCAATACGAGACCGAGCGTTCCGTCTTCGGGAAGTTTCAAAAGTCGACGCGCCGTTACACGTGACAGCATTTCCTCCGGTGTAACGAGCAGGACCGGATCTGTCGTGACAAAATGCTCACTGCCGTTTCGGGAATGGCCAGGGTCCTCTGATCCCGCCAATTCCCCCGGTTCGACCACAATATCAAAACTGCTGGCTCTGTTAGATATTTCTTCAAAAGGTGTTCGCCACATTCCGCGTCGCACCCATGCCGCACGTGCCTTTTCGTGATGCTTCAATGCATCAAGAAGGCCTGAGTAAGGGGTGTTTCCATCGAAAATCACCAGCTCCGGTCGGTAGAATGCAAGTGCATCCCTCATCTCACGGTAAAAGAAGTCATTCCAGTCATCCACGTCACAGCCCAGTCTGCGATGAAATGGCCTGAATTCAGCCATATATCCCATTTTCTGTGCCACGCTCACCGCCTCGGACAGGGAAAAAAAGACGACTTTCACCTTGGGGCCCAGCGCTTTCGCAACAGCAAGTTGACGAGTGATGTGTCCTAATCCAATGCCGTTTGACGTCACAGCCATCACAACAGCCGGTTTCGTGGACGTCTCCAGGGATACAGAGCCGGGTTGATGCAGGGTACGAACTTTGCCCGCCAGTCGTTCAAAGCGATCTGCAAACTGCGTCAGCCCGAAACGGTCGGCTGCAAAGTTTCGCGCCCGTTCGGATAGGTCTCGTCTGAATTCCCTGTCTTTCGAAACCCGCTCATAGTGCAATGGCGCCTCCGCGGGAGAGCTGTAGAGTGCGGCGTCTTCAAACCACTTTTCGAAGTAGTGCGGCAAAACGGTGGGCAGTCCCGTCGCAAGAGCTTCAAGCGCACAATAACCAAATGCCTCAATCCAGGCAGGGCTGTGAAAGTAGCTATAGACATCAAGACCTTTGAGAAAATCGGCCACGGATCTCTTGGTGAAGGGCAACAAGTGCCAATTGCTCGGTACTTTCTCAAACTCGGTCAGGTAGTCCAGGTCAGCTCCGAGCATACGAAACTCGTAATCCGGGTTATCCGGATAAGCTTGCAGTGCCTCAACCGGCTCAGGCCACTTTTCACGACCGGGTCTCGAGTGCCTGCCGATGACGACAGGCTGGCTGGACCCGTTGCGTTTTCGACCCTCGAATTCCGACACATCGATCAGATTGTCCCAATTTCGGTCATGCAGGTGTTTCGATAGCCCCACGGCCTCAAAGCCTTGTCGGACCATTGGACCAACGGGAAGAATGGTAAGATCGTGGCCGAAGAGATCTCTTGCAAGCGATCCGAACCTGGCGGCCGCGTAGCTCTCCCTTCCAAACCTGTCCAGTGGTGGATGATGGGCAACCAGCGCAAACGTGTCGGCTTTGAAGCGAGGCAGTCTTTTCAATCCGGAATCCAGAAGCGTTGGATGGTACAAAAGACACACCCTGCACCGCGGGTTCGCATCGATCTGAAGGATTTCAGTCCTTGTATTGCGGATCTGTGCCAGCAGCCTCAGGTTTGGTGGGCGCGACGTCGTCAAAACCGGAGAGGCCACAGGTATCAAGCCGACTTTCAAACCTGCGGACACCGCGGCTTTCAACTCATAATAAAGAGCTGTTGATGTTCCTCCCGGAAACCGGATGTCTGCAATATAGACTAGATCAAAGAACATCTGAGCTTAACTGAAAACAGGACCATGCGATGCGTACGGGAACACAAATCAATAGGCTATATTTCCCGTTGTTCGCTGACTGATACCAGAAGACCTCGAGAAGGAATCGTTTTCCGCCCCCCCGTTCCCGGTTGTCGTCGTTGTATTGCAAGCGCTTGTCAGCATCGCCGTCAATCCATAGGCAATAAGTTGTTTTAAATACGCCATATCCAATCCAACCACAGAATATTCGCTTACCTTAGGGAATCTAGACAATAACAGCAACAAGAGTCTCAAAATCAAAGTCTAAAACACAAACTGGATTACCCAGGCAGGGGCGGGTGTAAACAGGGGCTAGTTCACAGTGAAAAACCGGACTCTACCGGGTCAGTTCTTGATGAAAATCAACACGTGCTCGCCTAAATCAGACCCATGGGATGGAAACTGCCGTTAGGGGCTGAATACAAACCTCAAGGCGCATCAGATGAGTCACTGCAACGGGTGACAACACTGTCTTGATGTGAACGTACCACCAAGAAGAAATGCGTTTCATTGTAGCGGGGGCAGTGACGGTAGCGGGCTTCCGCTACCGATTTTAACTAAGAATATCCAACTAAGTCTCAGACCAAAACACCAGTCCCAAAGAATAGAGGTAATTGCTCGATCTCGGTCGACTGGGTTGCTCTGCGCAATGAACCGTCCGAAATCCGTATCCTGCCAAAAATGGAAGGTTCAATTTTGATCCCTGAACGAGTGTTGAAAAATCTGCACAAATCAGAATGTCCAAGCTTACATGATGACGTGAAGTCCGCCCATTCCTGACATTCCCACGCAGACAATGTCAGTAAGCGAGCCTGTGGGGTGTGGTGCGAAGGCAGCCACTGCGTTGCTGATCATCGGCAGCATGGAACACCTGAACTCTGGAACTCCGGAGAGGACAAAACCAGTGCTTGAATACGCTGAGGTTCTCTTCAGCGAGGAGTTGTCAGTCCATTCGCAGCTGTGAACTGCGATCAAAACTCCTGCGACAAATGACTGCTTTGCCTCTGTAATCCGCTTGTTAGCGTTCTCGAGAAACCAAGCTTCGCCTTTGATCTGATGTATGGATGCTTTCACGAAAGCACGTGACGGATCCAGCCCAAACGGTTTCGCGGGTCTCTCAGATAACCGCAACGAACATCAATCGGATAATACGCGATGGATGACGCTTATCGTTCCAGTTCCCGGTAGTAGGATTCAATCCGTTCGACTTCGGCCGAACAGCCCAGGATCACTGAAATCCTCTGATGATGGGATTGCGGCTCAACGTCGAGAATACGCTGGTAGCCCGTGGATGCGCGTCCGTTGGCTTGTTCCACAATGAAGCTCATTGGATTAGCTTCATAGAGAAGCCTAAGCTTTCCACCACGAGCCTCATTCTCCTTGTCGACCGGGTAAAGAAAAATCCCGCCGCGCGTGAGGATCCTGTGGACCTCTGCCACCATTGAGGCGGTCCATCTCATGTTGAAAGTTTTCTGCCTGGGACCGGCTTCACCATCGATGCATTCCTGAACATATCGGCTGATGGCAGGATCCCATTGACGCCAGCGAGAGGCGTTGATGGCAAACTCGTCCGTTTGGTCAGGCAGTTGCATGTCTGGAAAGGTCAGGAAAAATTCTCCAGTTCCAATCATGTGTGTGAAACCGTTGACACCTTGCCCGGTGGAAAAAACGAGCGAAGTCGAAGGACCGTAAAGGGAATAACCGGCAAATATCTGCTTTGTCCCATTTAGCAGCACAACTTCATTGGAGAGCGTCTGGATATCCTCTTCGAGCTCCACGACTGAAAAGATCGATCCCACCGACAGGTTGACATTCAGGTTCGAGGAACCGTCAAGAGGATCGAAATAAACGAGGTAATCGCCTTTTTCAGGCTTTTCTTTCAGCCAGACGACGTCTTCCAATTCTTCCGATACAAGGGCGGCAACGCGGCCGCAATTCGAGCAATGGCTAAGGAAAACATCGTTTGCAATGACGTCCAGTTTCTTTTGGGTCTCGCCCTGAATATTTGAGGTCTCAGTCGCGCCCAGGATATTCAAAAAGGGGCCGTTGTGAATCTGGTGCGAGATAATTCGGCAAGAGGTTGCGATATCTTCGATCAACAGAACCAGGTCTTGATCCAGCGCATCGTCTTTCTGCAGATTGAGCAAGAATTTTCGAAGCGTAGTGCGTTCCAGTGTCATGGGTTACCCGTTTCCGTCCTGCCCCAAGGCGTGATGTTGCCATGTCCTTGGAGATTACCGCGCTGATACGCCACTTCGCGCTTAGCGACCTCAGTTTCCTTGAAGTCGCAGGCCCGCAGCACATGCGCTCCTTTTGAATTTCGACGCTTATAATACACATCCACGACGTCCATTTGGTAAGAACTCTGCCAAAGACTTTAGCTGCCGATTTCATCCCTGTTCGAGACCGGTTCAAACAAAGTTCCCTATTGCAGGGTGCAGGACATGCTGGATGTCCACGCTCCGCAATTTTCGTCTACCACAGCGACGGGAGCGCCAGTGACAAGGCAGGAACATAGGTGACGAGCATCAACAGTGCCAACATGCCTGCAAAGAAAGGAAGTATGCCCGCGCTTAGCCTTTCTATCGAAATACCCGATATACCGCTGGCGACAAACAGGTTTACCCCGAGTGGTGGTGTGCAGAAACCAATAGCCAGGTTAACGGTAAGGATCACGCCGAACACCAGGGGATCAACCCCGATCGCAACCGCCACCGGCAGCAGGATCGGCGTCATAATGATGATCGAGGATATCGTTTCCATGAACATCCCAATCACCAAAAGTAACAGATTGATCAGGAGCAGGATCAAAATGGGATCGTCCGAAAGACTCGTGATACCGGCGGCCAACTGCGCAGGAATCTGAGCCAGGGTTGCAAGTCGCCCGAATGCCGATGCCATGATCACAAGGATCAGGATGGTGCCGCTGGTCAACGCACTCTGGGCTAGAATGCCAGGCAAGTCAGAAAAACCAATGTCCTTGTAGACGAACAGGCCGACGAATGCGGCATAAACAACTGCGACCGCTCCAGCCTCGGTGGGGGTAAAGATGCCACTATAGATGCCGCCGAGGATTATAAGAGGCACAAGAAGCGCCCAGAATGAGGAGCGGAACGTTGAAGCGACCGAAGCGGACGAGAAGGTTTTTGTGCTTCCCAACGCAGCTTTTTCGTTGCGCAGCAGGATCCTTGCCACGAACATGAACATCAGCGCAAACAACAGCCCTGGAACGACACCAGCGAGAAACAGCTTGCCGATGGAAACCTCGGCTGTCACTCCGTAGATGATGAACGGTATGCTCGGTGGGATCATCACCCCGATCATGCCGGACGATGCCGTAAGCGCACCACTGAACCGGCGGCTGTAGCCAACTTTCTCCATTTCCGGGATCATGTTCGACCCGATTGCGGCGACCGTGGCGGGCGACGAACCTGAAATTGCGGCAAAGAACACACAGGCCAGAACATTCACATAGGCGAGCCCGGCGCGGATGTGACCTATCAGAGCATTGGCGAAGGCGACGAGCCGCCGTGACATCCCTCCGCTTTGCATCAGGTCTCCTGCAAGGACGAACAGCGGAACCGCAATCAAAGGAAAGGAGTCTGCGCCGGTCACCACAGAGCGCGCCAAAAGGACGAGTGGCGGCGCACCTTCTACGAACAGCATGACCGTCATGGTCGCCAGACCGAGGCAGATACCAATCGGCACGCTGATGAAAAGCAGGAGGAACAGAGAAAGGAAAAGTACGGCAGCAATCATCTTTACGACACTCCCTGAAAAGGTGTGCGAAGCAGCTTTCCCGTTTGGCACATGTGTTGAATGACCCTAATCGAGGACAGTGTCGCACCAATGGGTGCGGAGGCATACAAGATGGGAATGGGTAATTGAAGGACAACCGATTTCTGCGTCGCAACGAAGGGAAGCTGAATCAGTTGAACACACTCGGCAATCAGGACAACCATGAACGCCAGGATCAGCAAATCTATCAAAAGGTCGAGATAGAGTTGCAGGCGCTCCGGCAACATGCCGCGCAGGATCAAGATCCGGATATGTTCCCGTTTCTTGAAACCGTAGCTGACCGCCAGCCAGATGAACCAGACAAAAACCCAAAGTGTCAGCTCCTCGCCCCAGGAGAGCGACGCATTAAATATGTAACGCATGATTACATTGAAGCTGATGAGTAGAACGATAAAGGCCAACAAGCACGCAGCAAGAACACGCTCCGCGTTGGCATCGATCCATCTGATCGCGGCCATTTTCTCCTCCAGTCTCTTGTTCCGGTCGGCCGGCAGCGAATGCCCGGCCGATCCGTTTCAGCATTTTTGACGCCGGACTATTGCGGCGTGCTGTCCTTGACGGCAGACACCCAGGTGTCAAAGACATCGGCACCGACTTCCTCCCTGTAAGCGGCGCGGACACCTTCGGTCTGGTCCGAGAAAGCCTGCCTCTGCTTCGCAGTCAGATCGACAACGTTCACACCTGCCTCCCGGATTTTCTGAAGCTGTCCGGCTTCTTCGGTATCGACCAGCTCCTGCTGATAGGCCTCAGCGGACGCCATGGCGTCGCGCAGCAGCTTCTGGTGTTCCGGCGAAAGCCCTGAAAAATAAGCGTCGCTGATGACGGGAATATAGACCGTAAAGACGTGACCGGTCAGCGACACATGTTTCTGAACTTCATAAAAGCGCTGGCTGTCGATCAGTGCGACCGGGTTTTCCTGGCCGTCGATCACGCCCTGCTGAAGGGCCGAATAGACCTCGCCGAAGTTCATCGGCGTCGGATTTGCTCCAAGCGCCTTAAAGGTCGCGACATGCGCAGGTACCTTCATGGTCCGCAGCTTGACGCCTTCAAGATCACCGGGAGTTTCAATCGGGCGAACGTTGTTGGTCACGTGCCTTAGACCGTTTTCAAGCCAGCCGAGCCCGACAAGTCCCTGACCTGACAACCGATCAAGCATCTGGTCGCCCGCGTCACCATTCAGTACATCGAGCGCGATGTCCTTGCTGGCATACATATAGGGAAGTTCGATTACGGCGAATGCCGGATCCCAACCTGCAAAAAAGGAAGAGGGCGACACCGCCATTTCCAGAACGCCGGCCTGCACACTTTCAATCATCTCGCGATCGGGTCCCATCTGCGAAGACGGGAAGATCTGAACATCGATCTCTCCATTCGACCCGGCCTCGACCTGCTCCTCGAAATGCAGCAGCGCCCGATGCATGTGATACTGCTCATTCGCGCCATGCCCGATCCGAAGGACGGTTTCAGCAGCAGCGGTCCCTGCACAAAGCGTAATAGCTGCTCCAAT
>NZ_JAILWL010000159.1 GCF_025698965.1 Roseibium sp. | reverse complement strand
ACCTTTTGCTGCAGTCCAAACAGGTATTTTTCGCTTGTCATTTCCGCAAGCCGTTCAAACTTGACATCGCCAACCGCCGAGACGACGGCATCAACCGGGCCGACCTGGCTGTAGAGTGCAGCAACGCTTGCTTCGTCCGTCAGATCGACCCTGATGTCTCCGGTAGATCGGCCTGCCATGACAATCTCATGCCGGTTTTCAAGCTCGGTGCAGACCGCACGACCAACGTCACCTGCTGCGCCAACAATCAGTATTTTCATGTGTTTTTGCCTTCAATCACTTTATATGCACTCAGCTTGTAATCGAGAATTTCCGCACACTTTTCCAATTCCTGCCGCCGTGTCTTCAACCGTTCGGAATGGCGGATCAGCACAGCTTTTCGTTCACGTATCGTCCGTTCACCCTGCTGATAGAGTTCCGCGAAGTGGCACATCTCCTTCATCGGCATGCCTGTTTTGCGCAACCAGTACAGCAGCGTGAGCCATTCAACATTTTCCGGAGAAAAGCGGCGTAACCCGTCCGCTCCGCGATCAATTGCCGGCATGAGACCCGACTTTTCGTAGTATCGGATGGTGTCGGCACTCAAACCACTCTTCAAGGACGCTTCGGATATCCGCATGTCACTCGCTCATCTGTTGCATGCATCACCCTACTCTTCTGGAGCAACTCCAAGTCAAGCATGGGTGTGACAAGCATTTGAAGCCGTGTCGCCGCAGGGCAGATTGCAAACTCAAGGCCTTCAAACTTCGATCCGGATCGAAACACCCTCGCATTGCAAACTGGTATTGAACCTCAAATCCTCGAGGTGCAGAAAATGCTATTGAATTATCTCTACACGAACTTTCTGGAAGAGCAGGAATTTGCAGCCCGGTGCGCGCTCAGCATGGCTGAACTTGGGAGCCTGTATGCCTGCAGGGTCATACCTGAGCCGTCCTACCGCTACAGCGCAAACGGATGTGTAAAATCGTTCTTCGAGCCGCATGAAGACCAGACCACTTATCGTTTCCAGCTTAAAGGACATGTTCATTGGTACAACGACATCACCAGGCTTGGGATCACTGATGAAGCGGCGGCGAAGTCTTATTTCGCTACCCGGTACAAGACCGCCAAGGATACTTTTCTCTCCGGCCCGCTTGGGTCTGCACTATGTCAATCGGCCACGACTGTCGATTCCATGTTCAACGCGGACCACGAGATTGCGACCTGGGAGCATTTCCTGGAAGGGACTTTTGGTGTCTGCACACGCGATGGATTGCCGGAAACGATATTCCTGAAACAGGCCGGCGTGCGGTTCGTGGAAGCGCTGATATCCTATCCGGATTTCGGAAACCGTCCGGAGGACCTGCATTTGCTTCGGCAAATTGTCGATTTGCTGGATGAGGTTGAATCCGACTTTGCCCCACACGAAGTGGCACAATCGTCGCGACAAAGGTGCATTATCGACATTCGGGACAGATTTTTGCGTCCGAACGCCGCTACTGCACGGCAGTCACTCCCGTCTCAGAGCGGGTTTCCCGCTGTTTCGGAAGCCTTGGAAATTTGATTTCCAAACTCGTCTCAAGACAGGAGTTCAACTTCCAAAGTGTTTCGTGAAAGTGGATTGGGACCTGGGTCAACGCAGCGATGACACCGCAAAGGCGTCCTGATTTCGGATAGTGTGTTCCAAAACCAGAAACGGCGCCGGATCTGATCCCGGCGCCGTTTTCTGATCTGAAATCTTGCCAACCGGCCGGAAACGAAAAATCGGGCCGATCGGAGTATTCGAATGACCAGCAGTCCGGCCGGTCAGTGTGTTTAACGCCGGTTGAACGGCAGGTCAGCCAGTTCACGCGGGCTCATACGCTGAATTTCAGGGTGAGCCAACAAGTCTCTGCGGTCATAAGCTGCCGGGGACTTGGCGGTAAACTGTTTGCGGATGAACCATTTCATCATAATTTCTATTCTCCTTTTTATTGTTTTTCTCATGGCCAAATTCCTTTTCTTGAATTTAGCTTGGCTCTACATATACGCACTCTTTCTCAATAAAAAAATCGACTTATTCTGATTTTCGCTTTAGATTTTCTAAAATGAAAAATTTGAACCAAATTCACTTGTCCGGCCTCCGAGCCGTCGAAGCGGTTGCTCGCCTTGGCTCAATCAAAAGGGCAGCGGAAGAGCTTGGAGTAACCGTTGGAGCGGTCAGTCAGCAGGTGCAGAAGACAGAGGGCCAACTGGGTGTGCAGCTGTTTGAGCGCCAAAACCGGCTGCTGCTGCCAACTGCGCATATGCTGGCGATGCAACCGCATCTGACCTCTGCCATGTCCTCGCTTTCGACCGCCATCGCGACGACCCAACGCGGACGGGAGGATTCGCTGACGATCTCGGTTGCACCGGTTTTTGCCGGAAAGTGGCTGGTCTGGCATCTGAAGTCATTTGACAAGGCCTTCCCCGGTGTCCGGGTGCGGGTTGAAGCAACCGTTGATCTGGTCGATCCCGATACCAGCGATGTCGATCTGTGCATTCGGGTCGGTCGGGGACCCTATCCGGATCTCAACGCAGAAAAACTGCTCAATCAACGGGTTTTTCCGGTTTGCAGCCCCGCCCTTGCCAGAGAAATCAAGGAACCGGCGGACATCGGCAAACTGCCCATCATTCGCGACCCGGGACAGATGTTCACCTGGAAAACCTGGCTGGACCTGTTCGATCTCGACGAGAGCATCCTCAAGGATGGCCCAACCTTTTCAGACGGATCCCTGTGCCTGGATGCCGCCATTGCCGGACAAGGCGTTTTTCTCGCCTGGGAAACCCTGGCGGTTTACGCAGTCAAATCCGGACAGGTCGTCTCGCCCTTCCCGCAGCGGCCCGCAACCGGGATAGGATATTGGCTGATCAGCGGCAAGAACGCCCCGAGGACGAAAGCCAAACGCGCGTTTGGAAACTGGCTGCGGGATGAACTGCAAACCTCCATCGGTCGACCGAAAGGCGCTGACGAGGTGGTTGCGTAGGGTCAGATTTCCAAGGTCATCCCCGATCAAACCCGGGACGACCGCATGATACTCGAGTTTCAAAACTCGAGCACCGCCCCCTTTCCCACTTGCCTTCGTCCCGTCTTTCAGTACATTGGCGCTCATGACTTGCCGCAGCGCACATATCCTAAGCCTTGGTTCCTCCGCAAACGCCTTGCGCCAGCGGACCCAAAACGCGCGCTTTCCCGAGCGGCAGGGCCCGGCCTGTGGGCGATTTATGCGCTAACGCGCTTTATTTCCGGCGCTTTTCCTTTCACCGGGGGTTCACGCAATAATGCGTTCGAAGCCGTGGCATTGTGCGCAATTATTCGCTAAAAGACCCCGACTTTCTGTTTCGACTTAATCCGCGCGCTACGCGCGAACCGACAACCGAGCACGCATGTCCAATCTCGATACACTTGAATCCGACCTTCTGACAGCCATCGAAGGTGCTCAGAACGAGACCTCGCTGGAAGACGTCAGGGTCCACGCACTAGGCAAGAAGGGCAAGATCTCCGAGCAGATGAAGACGCTCGGCAAGATGACACCGGAAGAACGCCAGGTAATGGGCCCGGCCCTGAATGGCTTGAAAGCCAAGATCACCGACGCCATTTCCGCCCGCAAGAGCGTTCTGGCGGAAGCAGCACTGGAAGCCCGTCTTGCCAGCGAGAAGGTGGATGTCACCTTGCCGCTGCGGCCGTCTCCGGCCGAAACCGGGCGAATTCACCCTGTCAGTCAGGTTGTTGACGAACTGACGGCGATCTTCGCCGACATGGGTTTTTCCATCGCTGAGGGTCCGGACATCGAAACCGATGAACTGAACTTCACGGCGCTGAACTTCCCGGAAGGCCACCCGGCGCGCGAAATGCACGACACGTTTTTCTTCAATGAGAAGGAAGACGGCGAACGTCTGCTGCTGCGCACGCACACCTCTCCGGTTCAGATCCGGACCATGCGCACCCAGGAGCCGCCGATCCGCGTTATCATTCCGGGCCGGACCTATCGCTGCGACAGCGACCAGACCCATACGCCGATGTTCCACCAGGTGGAAGGTCTGGTCATCGACAAGGAAAGCCATTTCGGCCACCTGAAATGGGTTTTGCGCGAATTCTGCAAGGCCTTCTTTGAAGTCGATGACATCAAGATGCGTTTCCGTCCGAGTTTCTTTCCGTTTACCGAGCCGTCCATGGAGCTGGACATCCAATGCGACCGGTCCGGTGGTGAAGTGAAAATCGGCCAGGGCGACGACTGGCTCGAGATTCTCGGTTGCGGCATGGTGCACCCCAATGTCATTCGCAATTGCGGGCTCGACCCGGATGTCTATCAGGGCTTTGCCTGGGGCATGGGCATCGACCGGATTGCGATGTTGAAATACGGCATGCCGGATCTTCGTGCCTTCTTCGACGCGGATGTGCGCTGGATCCAGCATTACGGCTTCCGCCCGCTCGATCTGCCGACCCTGTTCGGCGGATTGTCAAGTTAACTGCCTGGATCTCTTGAGGGGCGATCATACATGTCAAAGCTGACCCGCATATTTCTTGCCGTAGCCCTTTGTGTCGCCAGCCTGCTTCCGGCAGCGGCACAAACTGCGGACCAGGACACTCGTGTTCCGACACCGACTTCCTTTCTGGAAGCATGTGCGGAAAAAATCGAAAGCCGTGGACGTCTGCGTTTCTGCGACACGTATTTTCGCGAAAAGCTCGGCACCGAGGCCGATGCCCTTCTTTACCTGAGAGACCGGATCACCCGCCTGCGGGCCGGCCATGAAGCCAGCTCTGCCGAAAAGTACCAGAGCTTTCTTCAGGCGATCTATATCGTTGCCTTTCTGACAATCGCTTCAATTGTTCTGATTGCCAGCGACCGGCGCATCGGCGGCACCGCCAAATGGGCGGGACTGACCAGCACTGCCGCGCTTCTTGTGATGGTTGTGATCGTCGCCATGGGTTGGCTCGGGAAATACCGGGCGGAATATTCCGCGCAGGTGGAGCTCGGCATCTTGCGAGACCGCATCGAGACCGAAGCGGCTCAGGCAATCGCCACGGGACAGCAGATCACGCCCGACATGGTGCGGCGTTGGACCGAGGATTTTTCCGATATCGGCCGCCGGTTTGCGGAAAACTACAGCGAAGCGACCGTTCTTCCTGAAGTGGACCGGTTCGGCAACTGACGCGCCCTGATGAACATTTCGCAGCCCTGACCGGCTGCACGACCGATAAAGAGTAGAACTCATGAAATTCACCCTTTCCTGGCTCAAGGAGCACTTGGAAACCGACGCCAGCCTTGAGGAAATCGTTGAACGCCTCACGATGATCGGGCTGGAAGTCGAGGAAGTGACCAACCGGGCCGACCGGCTGAAACCGTTCAGGATTGCCAAGGTTCTTGAAGCCGAACAGCACCCGAATGCCGACCGTTTGCGTGTATTGAAAGTCGATACGGGTGAAGGCGACCCGATCCAGATCGTCTGCGGCGCTCCCAATGCCCGTGCCGGTCTTGTCGGTGTACTCGGCAAGCCCGGAGATTACATTCCCGGTCTTGATGTGACCCTATCCGTCGGCAAGATCCGTGACGTTGAAAGCTTCGGCATGATGTGTTCGGAGCGCGAACTGGAGCTCTCCGAGGAACATGACGGCATCATCGACCTGCCGGAAGATGCTCCGGTTGGCGTGAACTACGCCGAATGGGCCGGGCTGGACGAGCCGGTCATTGAAATCGGTCTGACACCGAACCGTCCGGACTGTACCGGTGTCTATGGCATCGCCCGCGATCTGGCAGCCGCGGGTCTCGGCAAGCTGAAAGAACGGTCTCACGAGCAGATCCGTGGCAGCTACCCGTGCCCGGTCGATGTAACCCTGGACTTCGGCGACACCAAGCCCCTCTGCAAGGCTTTCGGTCTGCGCATGGTCAAGGGTGTGAAGAACGGCCCGTCGCCGCAATGGCTGCAGGACCGGCTGACGGCGATCGGCCTGCGCCCGATCAACATCCTGGTGGATATCACCAACTATATCACCTTTGACCAGGGCCGACCGCTTCACGTCTTCGACGCGGACAAGGTGCACGGCAATCTGGTCGTTCGCCGCGGCAAGGAAGGAGAGAGCATTGATGGCCTCAATGCAAAATCCTATGAGCTCGATGACAGTGTCTGCGTGATTTCCGACGACAACAACGTCGAGAGTCTTGGTGGCATCCTCGGCGGCGAGCCGTCCGGATGTACCGAGGAAACCGTCAACGTTCTGATCGAATCCGCGCTTTGGGACGAAGATGGCATTGCTGCTACCGGCCGCAAGCTTGGTGTTCACACGGATGCCCGCTACCGGTTCGAACGGGGCGTCGACCCCGATTACATGATGCCCGGCCTTGAATATGCGACCCGAATGGTTCTGGATCTTTGCGGCGGTGAAGCGTCGCAAGCTATTCAGACCGGCACTGTTCCGGAAAACAACAACATCATCGATTTCCCCTATTCGGAAATCAAGCGCCTGTCCGGTGTGGAGGTGGCCCAGGCGGAGGCCAATTTGGCGCTGAAATCGCTCGGCTTCTGGATTTCTGGTTCCGGCGACACGGTGAAGGTTGCCGCGCCGAGCTGGCGTCCTGACATTGAAGGCAAGGCCGATCTGGTTGAAGAAGTTGTGCGCATTCTCGGCCTCGACCGTGTGCCGTTCACGCCGCTGCCACGCACCGGCACCGTCAGTCAGAAGGTTCTGACAACGGGTCAGATCCGTCGCAGCAGGGCCCGACGGGCGCTGGCTGCACGCGGCTTCAACGAAGCGGTGACCTGGTCGTTCATCAGCAAGGAACAGGCCGAGCTATTCGGCGGCGGTGCACCGGATCTGGCGCTTGCCAATCCGATTTCTCCGGAACTGTCGGACATGCGCCCGAGTCTGATGCCGGGCCTGCTGGTGGCCGCGCAACGCAACGCGGATCGTGGCTTCGGTGATGTGGCGCTGTTCGAAGTCGGTCAGATCTTTCAAAACGACACGCCTGAAGACCAGAAGATGGTAACCGCCGGTGTCCGTCGTGGCACGGCCAAGCTGCAGGGCGCTGGACGTCACTGGTCCGGAGCCTCCGACAATGTCGATGTCTTCGACGCCAAGGCAGACGCGGAAGCGGCGCTTGCCGCGATTGGCGCTCCGGTTGAGAAGCTTCAGGTTTATACCGATGCACCGACAACGTTCCACCCGGGTCGTTCGGGCTGCCTGAAGCTTGGACCGAAAAACACGCTTGCCGTTTTCGGTGAAATCCACCCGCGCACGCTGGCGGCGTTGGATATCGAAGGTCCGATCGTGGCGTTCGAGATCTATCTTGATGCCCTGCCCCAGCCGAAAAGCAAAGGTGGCCGATCCAAGGGCGCGCTCAATGCCAGCCACCTGATGCCGGTTCGGCGTGACTTTGCATTCCTGGTCGGCAAGGACGTGAATGCGGAAACGCTGCTGAAGGCGGCACGCGGGGCGGAGAAAAACCTGATCACCGACGTGACCCTGTTCGACATCTACCAGGGCCAAGGTGTTCCGGAAGATCAGAAATCAGTGGCCATCGATGTCCTGCTTCAACCGCGTCAGAAAACCCTGACGGACGAGGAGATCGATGCGATCTCCAAAAAGATTATTGCCAATGTCGAAAAATCGACCGGTGGCACGCTGAGGGGCTGACGCCTTCAAGTGGCCGGAAAGCGTGTTTGAAACCGATCCCCGCGTGGAATGTTCCGCGCGGGGATTTTTGTCTTTAGCGACGGTCGCGGTTCTGGAAGCACCTGTTCCCGACGGCACATTTGGGATTGTCCTTCGTCGGAGCGTATTTGGCCCGGACGGAATTTGTCTGCGGACGGCAGTAACTGGCATTGGCAACGAACTTGTCGAACGTCGTCGGCCCTGTGGTCATCACGACGCTGCCACGCTGCTGAACGAGCGCCTGCGCCTGAGCGCAGGTCATTTGTCGTGTGTCCGGCCTTCCCGCTTGCGCATGTGCCGCCTGAAGCGTCAAAACCGACATCATGAAAACACTGGCTGTGCAGCTTGCCGGACGAGCAAGTCTTCGGAGTTGACCTGAACGCGTCATTTCTCACCTCCTGATGTCACCGCAAGTCACACATCTCAGTTCGCAGTCTGTTTTGTCTTTCCTCGATCCATCTCAGTCGAAATAAAACGGCGAGGAATTGATACAACGCTGAACATAGCACTTGTTGTTGTCCTTGGTCGGTACGTAGTCCCTCCTCAGAACCTCGCCATGCTGGCAGAAGTTCCGGTTGGACACATAGCGATCAAATGTATATTGGCCGTGCTCAGAACCACCGCACCGCGCTGATCGATCATCGACTGAACCTGAGCGCAGGTCATCGCTCGCGAGTCAGGCCGCCTGGACTGGGCGTCAGAGGGTTGTACGGCAGCGATTGTCAGCGACGCGGCTGCGCAGGCAGCGAGAACAATTCTACCGGTTCTGGTCTGGATGGGCTCGTGCGTTTTTTGCATCAGGTCTTTCCGAACATGTTGACTTCTCCATGGAAATGGCATCGGCCGACAAGCTGTCAAGCTACGCATGACTGCTTAGATAAAGGCACATTTTTTCCCGCAAGGATGGTTTGGCAATTACAGCGGGTCTTATTTCCGCCTGTCAGAATCGGTTAATGTGGGGCTCCGATCGAAAAGGTTCCCGCCATGTTGCCCCCCCAATCCACACTCTCCGGATCCAGCTCTCGCCTGGGCGATCCCAGCGCGGCAAACGAACAGGAGCGCCTTGCAGAACTTGAGAGAATTCTGCTTTCGGTTCCCCACGTGATGCGGATCCTCGAGGCTGCACGAAACCTGGACCTGCCGGATGCATGGCTGGTGTCGGGCGGCATCTACCAGACAGTGTGGAACATTCTGACCGACCGGCCGCTGTTTCACGGTATCAAGGATTTCGACGTCATCTATTTTGACGGAGGAGATATTTCTTACGAGGCCGAAGACAGTGTGATCAAAAAGGTCAACGCCGCCCTGCCAGATCTGGCTGAACTTCTGGAAGTGCGTAACCAGGCACGCGTACACCTGTGGTACGAAAAACGCTTTGGCAGACCGGGCCGCCCGCTCGACTGTTCGATGGATGCGCTGACAACCTATGCCGCGCGCACCCATGCCGTTGCAGCCCGATTGGACCGGAACGACAGGCTTGACCTGCACGCCCCCTTCGGTCTTGCCAACCTGTTTGCCATGCGTCTGGTGCCGAACTATTCCCAGCCGAATCCCGAGACCTATGCGGAAAAGGCAACCCGTATGAAGGCGCTTTGGCCAGAGTTGACGGTCCTGCCGTGGGAGCAGAACGGTTAGCGAACCTGCTTCACCTGCCCGGCATCTCGCGCAAGTGCTGCCGCGAAAAAACTCAGGAGAGTTTCGATGTCATTCTGGCGCCTGAATTCACTGTGGGTTGCGACCCAAACTCCGGTCGTCGGTCCTCCAGGAAATTCATCGGCAGGGACTAGATTATGTGTGTTCCGCCCGACGAAGCCTGGCAGCATCGCGAGCCCGAGTCCTTGAGCCGCCAAACCTGCAAGCGTCAAAAAACTGTCCGCTGTGAACTCAAATCGGGACCGTATAGCCGAGAACTGCCATTCTCCGACGGTGGATTTTGCAAAACCAGGCGCAACACCCAGCCACTTGTGACCGTCAATCGGAAGCCCCGCATTCTGCTCCAGGTACAGCGGAGAGCCGTAGACGCCGAAATCCACCTCCCAGGCCCTGACACCGCTCAACTCCGGAGGCAGATCAGCCCCGGGCCTGATCAGAATTTCCGCGCCGGACAAAGACATATCGATCGGATCGTTCGATACGGCGATTTCGATATTGATATTGGGGTGGGTTTCTCGGAGCGTGCTCAGGAGACCAGGCAACAGCAGGCAGGCGATTGCATCGGTGGTCGCAAGCCGGAAAGTTCCCTCAATCCCCTTCGCCGTCAGCGCGAGACTTCTCCCAATTCGCGCCGAAGCATGATCCATAAGCTTGAGCGAGGCCAGAAGGGCCCGCCCCTCGGGTCGAAGGCTGTATCCGTTTTTACTGCGGTCAAACAATTTGACATCGTTGGTTTCTTCCAGCCAGGCGATCCGCCGCAGGACCGTAGCGTGGTTCACACCAAGCGCACGGGAGGCTGCCGATAGAGACCCCTGCTCCGCAACGGCATAGACAAATTGAAGATCATCCCATCTCAACTTGTGCATTGACGCACAACTCCCTGCCTAATTTTTCCGAATTTACGCATCTATTTAATCATGAGAAACAATGACTGTTCAATTCTGCACAGCAATGGAGCGTAGGATGAAGTACCTGCTCAAGTTGGCCTGCTCAGTGATCCTGACCGCTGCTGTCGGCACCAGCGCTGGGTTTGCACAGGGGAAATTCGAAAGTGAGATCAAGGCGCGCAAAGCGATCATGACGCTTTACGCCTGGAACCTGGGACAGCTGGCAGCCATGGCGAAAGGCGAGGCCGAGTATAATCCTGAGGCTGCCAAAACCGCTGCCGAGAACATCAAGATCCTCGCAAGCATGAACAACGGCGCCGCCTGGCCGCAGAGGTCGGACAGCACAGCTCTGCCCGGGCTGACCCGCGCAAAAGTCGAGGCCTGGACGACGTACCCGGAAAGCGCCGAAATCAACAAAAGCCTTGCCGAGGCCGCAACGGCCATGGCCGCTGTTGCCGGTGACGGCCTGGCGAGCGTACAGGCAAATATTGGTGCAATCGGTGGGGCGTGCAGTGCGTGTCACAAAAAGTTCCGCGAAACCCAATAACGAAACTGGTTCAGGTAGATGAAAAACTGGTTGAGCCCCGGTGTTCTCGCCTTCATAGGCGTCATGATTGCCACCCTCGCGGTCAAGACCACAATTGCAGCCGACAGCGGCCTTCCTGTCCGGGAAGGAGCTGTGCCGCAGACAACAAACGCTGTTCCGCATATCCAGATCGGGGCCCAGCCCATTGCCGAACTTTCAGAACGCCTGCTAAATCGCGTATCGACCCTTCCGGGTGTCAAACTTCGTGCAACAGTCATTTCGCTGCCAGGAGCAAAAGGCTTCTGGCTGGACGAGTCTCTGCCCCTGTCCCGTCCGGATGCCATTGTCGGCGGACGGGAATTCGCCCATTTGCATCCGGACGGCAGTCTGCACGCCTCCTTGCCCCCTGAGCGAGCAAAAGAGGCTGTGCGGGCCGGATGGGCAACACTGCACCCCTGGGCCGGTAGCAGACCGGGCTGGGAAGGTTTCGTCCTCTTGTTCACACCCCGAACGGTTGAAGAAACCGATATCCTGTTCGAGCTTCTGGTTGATGGCTACAATTACGTCACCGGACAGGATTATGTCTCTGCAGGATGAAACGGAAGCATACAGTGACAGGTTCCGTTGGGCTTCAACTCAGGCATCAATGGGTTCCAGCGTCGACGCCAACGCACCGATAAAATGCTCGAGATCATTGCGCGCACCCATGTATGAGGCGACGAGTCCAACCTTAGTTGATGTAGACAACGTCACTCATCTATTAGGAACAGTACAACAAGTCCCCAACGGCCAAGTTGCTGATCAGTGAAAAAACGAGTATCTGCTTCATTGTTACGTTGTCTGTGTGCATATTGATTTCACCTGCAATCGCTTTCCAAAATGACTGCTGATGTCATTCGCAAAAGCTATTCATCCGCACGCAGCCAAGGCCATTCTAACACCGAGTTGTTTGTTCATTTTGGAGGAGTGTTTCTGGTAACTTTGCCTCACTCCCAATTCGGCGTCGTGACCGTAACCGGCGCGCTTGCACGTTCGATGTCGCGGCCTGCCGCCAGTAGAATGTCCTCGCGGAATCTGGAGGCGACCAGCTGAACGCCGACAGGCAAGTTGCCCACCTCGCCTGTGGCGACCGACAGTGCCGGTACGCCGATCGCGGGCAAGGCTCTTTGCGGTAGCTGCGCTTCCAGAACACGTGCGAAATCTTCTTCCGATCTGACATCCAATTGCTGTGCAAAGGGCAATTCTCCCGACATCGGACAAAGGAAAAGTGGATAGTCCTGAAGAAAGAGCTCCCACTGCCGAACAAGACCATAGCGTTCCTGCAAGGCTTTCATCACGCTTTCCAAATCGGCCTCGCCTGCGTCCCTGGACATTTGCGCGAACACGAACCGGGAATCCGGATCATCCTCGCGTTCAATCAGGTCCACAGCGCCGAAGGCGGTATCCCCCATCCAGAGGCTGGCGTTGACCTCCGCGGCGCGGCGCATCGGCGGGCAGTCGACTTCCTCCACTGTCCAGCCGGCGGCCTTCAGTTTTTCCGACGCTTCGATCAATGCTGCTTGCACGGCGGGATCGACCTG
>NZ_JAILWL010000158.1 GCF_025698965.1 Roseibium sp. | reverse complement strand
ATTCGTCTCCTGCGTCGCAATCCAGCAGAAATCATCCAGGCGGGGCAGACCGCAATGCTCGATGATCCAATTCAGATTCTGGAAATCGGTGGCCGCGTGATCGACATCGTGAACATCAAAGGCGTCCTTGTTCAGCGGGATGATCGTCGGCCCTTTGTGAACATGGATGTTCTTGATGCCGAGCTTTTCGCACAGCTCAAAACACTTGTAGGCAGCAGGATCGTTCAGCGCCCACCCTTTGCTGTCTCCGTTCCATTCAGCGGTGTACATCTTCACACCCTGAATATCGAAGTTTTCCTTCATGTAATGGATGTATTCCAGCGCCTTTTCACCATCGCGCGGATCAAACGAACCATTGACAATAAAACGCTCCGGATGACGCGCGGCCATGTCCGTGCTGCGTTCGATGCTGGAGAACCCGTTCTTGTAGAAGTCGTTGAGATAGGTCGACTGGATGATCGCCATGTCATCCGGACCATCCACGAACAGATCTCTATAGACATCGTCAGCAGAGTATTTTTCGAATTTGCTTTTCTCCCAAAGCTCCGTTTCGGGGCTCAGGTTGGTGTGATAGGCATAGAAACAATCAATGAACTGTTTCCCATGCACGTTCGCCTGATTTTCCGGGCTTCCGTCCCAAAAGTGGGTATGGCCGTCGAGAACAAAGATTTCTTTCCCGTCTTTGGTTCTGTACATCATGCTCCTCCATCATTTTACTTGGTTTACTGGTAAGAAATACTCGCCGCAGATCTGCTTCAATACTTTGAAGATCTGCGGCGACTTCGTTACTCGATGTATTCGAACACATCGTCCATGTTGCCGAAGAGGATGACCGTGTTGTCATCCACGCGGACCATCCGGCCGTAGTGGGTGGAGGTGTTGACCTCGAAGATTTCCGCGGTCATTTCGCGCCCCAGGAATTCACTGATCTCATCCATCTTGAAGATAAGCTTTCCTTCGCCATCGATGCGAATGGTGGCCGGGTTGTAAGTGACGGTGACCTTGGGATCCTCTCCCATAAACTCGGCGATCGCGCGTGCCTCGACACTGTCGTTCATGGTCACGCCGCACTGGTGTGAGACCGTCTGCTCGAACTTGATCTCGTCCATCGATTTGAAGATGTTCTGTTTGGACGCATCGCGTGCAATATTTGACATTTGGAATACTCCTTGGATTACCGGCTGAGACCGAGTTCGCCGAGAATCTGGCCAATTCGCTCTTGCGAAACGGCTTTGACGTCCTCAAATGCGACGGGTTTCGAATGGGGCTGTGACCAGATCGGCTGCAGGGCATTGACCGCCTTGTTAGCCAACGAACCATGTTTGGCGATCCAGGACTGGAACAGGTTTCTGTTGTGATCTGAGTGCTTTTCGTCGTTGATCAGCACGTACATGAGGTCGATCGCGTTCGCGAGATTGCGCTCGTAGTCCGCCTCGGCAGCCGAGATCACAGGCGGTGTGATGAAGTCGTTGTTGGCTGCCGCCACTTGCATGAAGAACCCGGAACGAACGAGCTCGCCGACCAGTGGTTCGAAGATGATGTTGATCGCAAAGTACTGCTCGAGATAATCCTCGCTGCCCATGATGGTTTCGATTGCTTCACGGGTCGGTTGCCAGATCGGATCTTCCAACCAAGTTCTCTTGCCAAGCTCATCGTCCCATCCATCGATATCCATGCCGATTTCAGCGAGATATAAGGTGATGTCCTGCGTCAGGCGCATCTTGTAGCTGGAGTTGGTCAGCGTGGCGTTGTTGATCATCTGGGTGTAGCCGTAACGCTGCGCCTGCATCAGCGACGTTCCTAGCCCAAACTCCGCATGTTTCCACGCTCCCAGATGTGCCTGCAGTATTCTGCACCAGGCCTGGTCGAAGGCGGTATGCGCTCCAGCCTTGCGTGCGTTGGAGATCACATTCTGCACCATGGTCACGATTTTGGATTGACGCTGATAGTGCGTGCGTTCCCATTCCTGATCCGGAGCCCGGAAAGCATGCCAGTTAGAGCTGAGTGCCGCGGTGTTGTCCTTTTGATAGGCACCCCCGCCCTTGCCACCCTCAAATTCGATGATCCAGTTTTGGATCAAATAACGATCAGGATCAGGTTGCACATCAACCGTCACGTCCTCGTAATGAGTTGCCCGTTTCCCGCGTGGATCGAAATAGTTGAATTTACGGCTGCCTGATCCAACAAATGTTGCCGCTCCCGCAGCTCCGGATCCGACTGAACTTGATGTTGCTACCATCGTAGCCTCCCTCTCTGAGATTGCTCATTCCACTAGCGATCGGCCCGTTTCTCAGTGGGCCGATGAACCGGAAGTTGGAGTGAATTTGTCGAAGAAAATGCGGTCCGTATCGAAGTCATGCATGAACAGAACAGGTGTCAGGGCATCGATCATCGGCGGCGGGCCGCATGCATAAACATCCCCTTCACCTTCGATACCGAGTTCTTTGAGATGACGGTCGACACACTCGTGAACAAATCCGCGTTCGCCGGACCAGGTCCCATCCTCGTCGGCATGGCTGAGAACCGGAATGAATTCGACAGACGGGTGCTCGTCCGTGATCTTCGAAATCTCGTCCAGCTTAAAAAGGTCTTTGCGCGAGCGTGCGCCGTAGAAGAAGTAGACCGGACGATCCTCTCCACTTGCCAGGTGATCATTCAGGATCGACCAGACGGGAGACATCCCGGAACCGGCGCCGACTAGGATGAGTGGTCCGTCTCGTCCTTCTCTGCGGAAGCACATTCCATAGGGACCCGTGACCCTGACTTCGGCTCCGGATTTGATGCCACCGTCATCGAGTTCATTGGAGAATTTTCCATTCGGGTATTTTTTGATGATGAACGCGAGATTTTCGGTTTCGCTCGGCGGATTTGCCATGGAGAACGACCGTGTAATCGTCTCCCCCGTTTCCGTGGTGACCGTGATGTCGACATACTGACCCGCCCAGAACTTGAGCGGCGCATGGAGTTTCATTTGAACGCCGCGAATATCATGCGTTAGCTTCTGAAAATCGACGATTTGACCACTGTATTCTTTAACCGGGATAGATTTGGACAATACCTCTTCATCATAATTCAGAAGTTCAAGTTCAATATCACTGTAGGCTAACGTGCGGCACATCAGTAAATGCCCGCCGTCACGCTCCATATCGTTCAGTGCGAATGTGGAATAGCTCAACATCTCGGTTTCACCGTCGAGCTGGACACATTTGCACGCCGAACATTGGCCTTCCTTGCACCCGTGGGGCAGCGCAATTCCCTGGCGGAAAGCGGCGTCGAGGATCGTTTCGTCCTCCTCCACTTCAAATTCCACACCTACTGGCTCCAGCCGGACATTGTAGGTCTCTGACATTTGTTCAGTCTCCGTCTTCCGAATTGCCGTGATGTCATTTCACGGACCGGGGAGAACGGAGGCCATTTCTGGCCTCCGCACTTTCTTAGTTGCAGGGATTGATGGTGAAGCCCTTGCGATACTCGGCAACATGCGCGTCGCGATCGGCATCGGACATGGCCCGCAGTGCCTTGAGCGGTGAAGCCAGCTGATGGCCACGAACATGCTCAAGTTTCCACTGATCCTTGTCATGGAAACGCAAATGCGGTTGCGGGGTAAGCGTTTCACCGTCTTCACGGACGAAGTTGAGATCCTTGATGGCATCAGCCAGATCCCAGCCGTCATAAACAGTTTCCCATTCACGCTTGCCGGAGAACTTGCCCATGGCAGGCGTCGGACGTCCCTGATACTCGTCGGAGAAAGCCTCAACGGCGGTCCAACGGTCGAGTTCGTGCGCAAAGGTGTGCCATTCGCCGTCGATCTGGTCGATGACCATGTCTTCACGGATCAGGCAGGGTACCAGGCAGGACCAGCAGCGATGCGGATATGCGTAGCCGGTTTCCTCGTTGAAGGTGATAACCTTTTCACCCGGCTTGCTGAGTTTGGCGTACCATTTCCAGAATTCACCGAATTCGTCGTACCAGCCCGGATACTTGTGCTCGAACCACTCGAAGTCTTTTTCCGTCTGGCTATCGATCCGCCAGAAGTTCAACGGCCAGCCAACTGCGAAGAACTGGGCAACCTTGTGCACATACTTCTTGTCGGTAATCCGCCTCCAGGCTTCCTGGACATCGTCGTGATGGATCTTCACGCCGTATTTTTCAAGCGGCAGCATGTAGGTCCGATAGTAGTCTTCGAAAATCCAGCGGTGCCACATTTCCGCGTAGGATTCCTTCTCCTTTTCACGGTTGGTCGTTCCGTATTCGATAAACGTACCGATTGCAGCGTCAACGATGGCATGGTTCTGCCAGAACGCGTAACGAAGGTCTCGCTCGAGAAGCAGATGGTTTTCCGGCTCTTTCAAGGCCGCCATCAACAGGGAATGACCGTTGCCGATGTGTCGGCTTTCGTCTGATTGCACGGACAAGAACACGGTCGGCAGAGCATAATCGCCGTTTCGTGCAGCTTCCGACGGCATCGCCACGAACAGGGTGTTGGTAAAGGCCGTTTCGGCAACAACTGTCAGATACATGCACGCGGCGGTCATAGTGTCGCCGGTAATGAAACCTTCCCCGAACTGCCGTCCGATCGTGGTTGCGTAGCACTTGCCGAAGGCTTCTTCGGTAATATCGAATCCGGCCGGATCGATATAGTTTTCCATGTACCATTTCTTCAGGTTCATCTGGATCGTGGAGTGACGAAACTCATCGACCATCTGCATGGTAAAGCCGGTGCGAAGATCTTCACCCGGTGCCAGACGTGCGACCATCGACATTGAGCGAGCTGCGGAAATTTCCGGGAACGGGATGATAGCAAGAAAGAGTTTCATCCACTCGATCCAACGGGGTTCCACATTACGGAACATGTCACCGCGAAGAGCGGCATCGAGTGCACCGTAAACCCGGTTGTCTTTTTCTTCTTCCATTGGGAAATAAGAACGAAGCACTTGCTTCATCGGATCCCGCGGGGCCTTGGTAATCTTGTAATCCGTCGGAAACGTTGAAGCTTCCTGGACGTAGGTCGGGTTCCAACCGAGATCGGAAATTTTCTTTGTAGCCTCTCCGACGGAAATTCCCCGTTGGGAGGTAATCTTGTTCAACGTAATCGCCATACCTTGAGCCTCCTAAAGCTCTAGCCGGTAACCCGGCCGGTGGTTGGCAGCAGTTAGCTGCTGAGAAAGCCAATCCGAAACGTGGAGGCCGAAGGAATTGGATTTCCACGACCGCACGGGATCAGACAGATGACGGCAAAGGTTGAATGGACTCGCATCGCGTTGCGGGTCTTCCGGAAACGCACTGCTTTTGCCGGCTGCTGGCAAAACAGTGCTTAACCTCCCAAATCCTTCGTTCTTAATGGCCCCTTTGAGCCAGGAGCGCTGTGTTGTGCCCTGTTAATTGCAAGGGAGAGTCCAGTTTCGGAAATATTGAAATTTTTCCATGCAGAAAGTTAGGTATTTCCACGTATACTATTGATTTTTCTAAGTTTATTTTTTTAAAAAAAGTTGTCTGAATTGGAAGAAAATCCAAATTACTTTCTTATGCTCAGTCAAGCAGACAAAAACATGTTGCAGAAATTTACACTGATTTACATGACTGTCCGAAATGCCTGACACAGCCGAAACACAGTCTTGTCAGTTGCTTCAACATTCTCTTGCAGCAATTCACCCGGCCCTGCATAGTTCTTGTCTCGCTGAGACGTGCGTATCGCGCATAGACCGCATGCCTTCAGTCTCGTATTCGTTGAAATACGGTACGAAAACCAGGCTGCCTTGTGCGCATATCGAATTGCAACCCGGTATGCTGATATTCCTAAACCAGAGGCGGTCTGGTGAACTCACCGGTTCTGAATGAAATGGCTTTTGAAAGAACAAGTTCGTTCTTGAGCAGTTATCCCGGCGCCTCGCCGCAATTGATTGCAAGAACCCAACAGCTGTGGTCAGCAAAAGGTCTCGACCTTGAGTGCGTCTGGCTCCAGACCATTGGTTCCTTAAGGGGATTTCGGGTTTTCGACACTCCCAGAACCGATGTCAGCAGTGCGCCAATGGATGCGTTTTTGCTCTTCGACCAGGCAGTCATCTGGGTTGCCTCACTCCATTCAGCAAGCAATTGCGTTGAGGCACTGCCTGAAACGCAACTTGACCAAGCACAGTGGTCCAGCCTTCAGGCTGTCACCTATCGGCTGTTGGAACAACTTGATGCGATACGCCTGCTGTTTCTCACTGATTTGCCGATCCCGTCCATGCAGATCGCCCGTTCGATTTCGGAAGATGCGGATATGGCACTTGCGTTTTTGATCCGTCGTAAACTTGCACGTCGTTTCATAGCTTGCGGTTCGACTGAGGAAGCGAATGAATTCTGGCGGCGCCACATTGCGGGAGGCCGGGCTTTTCGCGTGGTGGCGGACAAGCTTTATGAGGTCGGTTTGGATTATGGCGCACAGGGCGATTATTCAGACTGGCGCCGCAATACGCTGGCAATATTGGGAACTGCCGCTCATACGTCTTTTCGCAGACGACCAATTTCCAAATCGGTCGCGCCCGGAGATGTGCAATTCAACGAGACCCGTGACTGCCTTGAATTCGTAACGTTGCGGCTGCACGAAATATGTGCGTATTCAAGTGTTCTTCAGGGACGGTTATTGCAGGATCTGGATGCCATAAGGACAGAAAGATCTCTACAGCATGACAAGTATGTTCTTGCTGCCTCGGCAGCGGCAATCGGTGAAATCACAATAGAACACTGGCGCCGCACCGTTGCCGAAGAATCCTCCGGCTGACCGGCGCGGCGCAACGATCAATGTCGGCTTTCTGCGGTCGATTTCGGCTCTCCGCGCGCAATCCACTGAGCTGCCATTACCAAAGCTCCCATGGCAAAGTCCTTGCCGTGTTCTTCGATCATCTCTTCCGACAGTTCAGAGATCCGCCTGAAGAAACGATCCTTGCTTTCCTCTTCAGGCGACAGTTGCTTTTGCTCTTCCTGCATTTTTTCCTCCTTTAAGCTTGCTTGAACATCTGGTCCGGGAACGTGACAATGCTGCAATTGCCGACATTGTCGCCTACGGACAAATGCTTTCCATCAGGAGACCAACTCAATGTCGTGACAGGCTCGTTCGGGGCATTCCTCAACAGCAGCTCATCCGGTTTTCCGATACCCGTCACCATGATCATTCCGTTCTGATAACCCGCAGCAACCAACGCTTTTGCCGGATGCGCGGCGATCATGTCGATCACGACGAAGCCAACCTTTCCCGATGCCAAAGGTGTTCCGGGTTCATCGCTTTGCGGCAGATCCGATGCGGCCCACCCCACCAGACGGAAAGCTCCCGAGGCAACAAGCGCGTCGCCCTCCTGACTGAATTCGGCGCAACGCACCTGCTCTGGAAAACTGTCAATTCGTTGCACGGATCCGTTTGAGCAATTGACGATCAGCAGTGCTTTGTCCGCACATCCGCAAGCGATAAAAGTCGCCGCGCGATTCCAGTTCATTGTTGTCACATCACCTTTGCAAACGCCGCTCCAAAGGAGTTCCGGCATCTTCGAGACGTCAACGATCGAAGCTGTTCCAGCCCCCCAGGCTGCAACTTTGCCACCGTCCTGGTGCATCGAAAGGCAGGTAACCGGATGCGCCAATTTTAAGGAAGTTGGCGGTCCATCATGGCCAGTTTCCAAGACGAAGATTTCATTCGCACGAGCAAAGACAAGGCGTTCACCCGCGAGATCTCCAGCAAAAGCGGTGACAGGACCGTTGCCCGACGAAACCCGTTCGATGACGTGACCGCGTGCCGTGACCTGGCACACAGTGCCGTCTTTGCAAGCGAGAACGAAGCCCTGCTCGCCGCACCGGGCAAAGGGAAGATGCGTCACGGCAGTCAGATCCGGCATGACCGGTGCCATCGGCTCGATTGTCCGGGGACGGATAGACGCCCGCCCGGTTTCCTCGTCTATCGAAGTGCGCCGATCCGGCGATTCCGCGTCCGCAGTTCGCACAATTGCCAATTTCCCGGAGGCAAGCAGAAAACCGGCAAATTTTCCGTCTCGACTAAAAACGGAGTGAATCGCCTCATTCTCAAAAGACCAGGACATTGCCAACAGTTCAAATGCAGACAGTCCCCTTGCGCTTTGTTCATTCATGGCGTTCCCCATTTGAGTTCTTCTCTGCCAGTTTTTTGTCGATGCGATCCAACTTCGCATGCAGTGCGTCCACGAGAGCGGCATTGGCCTCTAGTTCGCATATGGCGATCTTTCGGCCATCGACGTCGTTAAGTTCCATTCCCGCTTTCAGAGCCAGGAAATCGGCCCCACCTGTAAGCTGTAGTAGCCGGTGATGTTCGGCATTGGCGGTCGCCAGTTCCTGAACAACACTCATCCTTTGCCGAAGCAGTTCATCGATTTGCTGTGATTGACCGGACATCTTTTTCTCCTATATGCACCGGACTGCAGCAGGTGAGGTTTGGAGGAAATTTTCATGCATTTGACAGCGGCAAGACAATTTATCTCGGCCGTAACCACCGCTGGAAGGGATGTGCTGGGCGACACCCATCCACTGCTCAAAAAGATCGAAATCGCTGAACGTTCGCTCGACACGGATGGACTCAGAGGGATCCAGGAAGACATCGACGCACTGCCGGAGCAGACCCGTGACGATCTTCTCAAAGCGGTGCACAAACACATGCGTGAAGATCTGTCGATGATATGGAACCAACTTCCGATGGCTGGCAGCAACAACACTCATTAGACGACTAACCTTTACCCTGCCAATTTGCATCCCCGTCGCGATACTCATTTGCATGACGAAGCCTGCCATTCTGGCAAACACCGACCTGAGTTTTTTGGAGTTCGGCGACAGCACCTTGCCAACGGGAAGAAATCAACCAGAGCGCTTCCCGGTAAAACATAATAACAAATTGACACAATCTGAAAACAACAAACAATACCAAAATAAAAATTATATATTTTTTCAAGTTTATTTACAGATGTTTGAAATATAACATTACAATCTACGGAAAAAACTGTTTCAAAATTTTACAATTATCTAAACTTAGCATATTTTCGCTTTATAAATTTAAAAATAGCTTTGAGTTTTGTACATTGTAGTATGAGATTACTACCAACTCTGATGTCCGACAATGTAAGCTGATCCAGTCGCAACAATGCCCAAACTCGGATGGACCCATGGCCAAGGCAATCCACAGTATGATCCGCGTGCTTGACGAAGCGCGGTCCATTGATTTTTACCGTCGTGCCTTTGGTCTGGAGGTAGCGGACAGGCTGGACTTTGAAAGCTTCACGCTGATCTACCTGCGCAATGCGGAGACCAGCTTCGAGATGGAGCTGACCGTCAACAAGGGGCAGACCAAGCCATATGACCTCGGCGATGGATACGGACATTTAGCCGTCTCCGTTGAGGATCTGGAAAAGGAGCATGCCCGTTTCAAAGCTGAAGGTCTCAACCCCAGAAAGCTTGTCGAATTCGCCCCTGCGGGAGAATTGGTCGCGCGCTTTTTCTTCGTCGAGGATCCTGATGGATATCAGATTGAGGTACTCGAACGATCGGGACGGTTCCAGTAAACACAAGCATTCGACCGGTGGCCTATTCAGTCTGCCCCACCTTGATGTTTCTGCACAGGTTAGAGAAGCCGGGTGCTGGTCGCTTTCATGCGGTCAGCAATCAGATTGACAAGCTGCCGGTGATCAGCATCGAAATTTCGAATTCCCTGAGCCAGCTTTTCAGTCGCCATGGCATCTGAGTTTAGCAGCCAGCGAAAGCGAGTTTCATCCATTTTCAACGGTTCCCTGTGTGTGACCCGTGAAGGGTCAAGCGCTCTGACAAGGTCTCCTGTGTCGCTGCTCATTTCTTCCAGCAGGTGTGGTGCGATCGTCAATCGGTCGCAGCCTGAAAGTGCCTTGATCTGGGATGTTGTGCGAAACGACGCAGCCATGACGATCGTGTCGACCCCGTTCGACTTGTAATAATCATAGATGTTGCGGACAGACTGGACACCTGGATCTTCTTCGGGAGCCATCGTGTTCAGACCGCCGTTCGCCTTGTGCCAATCCGTAATGCGGCCAACGAACGGTGAAATAAGAAAAGCACCGGCGCTGGCGCAAGCGACGGCCTGCGGCAGGCAGAATACCAGTGTGAGGTTACAATCTATGCCTTCATCCTGAAGGATTTCAGCCGCCTTGATACCTTCCCAAGTGGCAGCAAGCTTTATCAACACTCGCTCCTTGTCGACACCAATCGCATTGTAACCGGCGATGATTTGCCGGGCCCGTTCGACCGATTTCTCCACATTGAAAGACAGACATGCATCAACTTCAGTCGACACGCGTCCGGAAACTGAACCTGACAATTCCGCGCCAATCGCAACAGTAAGGTTTTCGCAGACATGTCTGGGAGAAAGGCCAGTCCTGTGCGCTCGCTCCACTTCCTGCGAAATCAATTCATCGGAATTGGGATCTTCGAGCGCCTTGAGGACAAGTGTCGGGTTGGTTGTGCAATCCACAGGGTTCCAATCCCGAACCGCACGGACATCGCCGGTATCCGCCACAACTATGCTCATCTCTCGCAGCTTATCGAGTACTGACATCATTATTTATCTCCGATTGGAAAAAAGCTTGGCTGTTGGTGGGCCCCAGTCCGCGACGGCAAATCAAAAACGCAAGAACTCACTTTGTGTCACCTGGGCCTTGAACGCGTTTTCAGACGTTCGAATGTTTTTCAAGACCAGTTCTGCATTGGGTATGTCGTTGGCGCGGGCGCGAAATTCTGCATCGCCGCGTTCCAATCCATGGTCCAGCCAGCGCTGAATCAGGCGATCCTCGAGACAGGTCAATGGCGCGTCGAGAAAGATCTCCAGGTCGAAAAGCGGTGCCAGCCTTCGCCACGGCTCCTGGTTCAGCATGAGATAATTTCCCTCTACAACGACCATTTCGGTCTCGGGTCTGACCACTCCGGCCGCTGCGATTGCTAGATCGCGTTCGCGGTCGAATAATGGATAGTAGATCGGGCTGCGCTGCGTTCGGGTCCGATTGAGCAGGCAGTACAATCCGTCGTAATCAAACGTCGGAGGCGCTCCCTTGCGTGCGCTCAAACCAAGAGACTGGAGTTGGCGATTGTCGAGATGAAAGCCATCCATCGGGACGACACACGCTTCGGCGGTAATGTCCTTGCGCGTATTGAGTGTCGCAATCAACGTCTCGCAGAATGTTGTTTTCCCGGTTGCAGGTGGTCCTGCCACGGCAACCAGCAGACGCCTGTCTGCTCTGTGTTGACTTAACATTGCGTCCACTACGCAATCGATCAGTTCTGACATCAGGCCAAACTCCCTCTTCTGCGGCAATCACACGACAAAATGCTTCTGTTCACATTCGGACTCATGCGCTCTTGGTGTTTTTAGCCAGGTAGACGCTCAGCGCAGTTTCCAAACCGTCGTCCCAGATCATCGATAACCAACGCGCAAATGGATCTGCGAACTCTGGATCGTGTCGCAGCTCTCCATAGATCTGAGACAACTCAAGCCAGGATTTGGGAGAAAAACGCGCCGCTTGAGCCATTTCAAAAAGAGAATCCCAGTTCGGATCATTGGGCTCGATGACACTGCCATCTGCACGCTTACCGGCACACATGAATGCCCAAATGGCTTCGGCAAGTGCCAGACCATCGACAGATGCTGACGCTGCCAATGCCTGCCGGACGGAAGGCAACAGGAAACCAGGGTGCCGAGACGAACCGTCAAATGCCACACGACGCACCGCATCAACAATCGCGGGATTTGCAAATCTTTCGGAAATCAGGTCGACATAGGCCCCGGCGGTATAATCTGGAACCGACGGTACCTGCGGTACAATTTCCTCGAGCGCGACCTTTCGAAAAAACGCACCAATCAGCGGGTGGGCCATCGCCTCGGCGATGGATTCAACCGACAGGATCTCGCCCGCATTCGCGAGCAGCTGATGTCCCCCATTCAAAATCCTGATTTTCATGGTTTCGTAGGCATGCACATCGGAGCTGAATGTCACGCCAACCTTTTCCAGCGCCGGCCGGCCGGCACAAAATCTGTCCTCGATCACCCATTGCCTGTGCCGTTCATGGGTAACAGGAACCAGATCCTCGATGCCGGTACGGCGGACGGCTTCGATTTCCTTTGACCCTGTCGCGGGGACAATGCAATCCACCATGGAATTTGGGAAACTGCAGGACTTTTCAATCCAGTCCGCCAGTTCCGGATCGGACATTCGCGCAAGGGAAACCACGGCTTGGCGGAAGACTGTCCCGTTCCCCAGAATGTTGTCGCAACTCATTCCGGTGAACGGTCCAATTCCCTTGTCCCGGCGGGTCCGAAG